>JBAVYF010000383.1:0-18030 GCA_049698655.1 Occallatibacter sp.
CGCTCAAAGCGCGCGCCTTCGACGTGGCCCGCTACCTGCTTCCGCTTGCCACCAACACCTCGCTCGGCCAGATCGTCAATGCGCGCACGCTGGAAACCCAGGTCTCCCGGCTGCTCTCCCACCCCGCTGCCGAGGTCAGAGATCTGGGAATCAAGCTCCGCGAAGCCGCCACCGGCCCCGCCTGGAACGTCTACGCCCAGGCCGGCGCCGCGCTCGTGGAAAAGATCGCTGCGGCCGACCCATCCCTGGCCACCGAAGCCGCCAACCTGCTCACCCGCGAGGTTCGCACCGCTCCCACACTGGTCAAGCACGCCCAGCCCAACGACTATCTCGCGCAGACCCATGCGGAACTGTCGCAAGCCGCCGCCGAGTTTCTTGAAAACCAGCCCATTGCCGCGTCTCCAGTCGTCGATCTGGTTGAGTACACCGAATCCCTCGAAGTCGAGCTGGCGGCGACACTGATTTACTCGGCCAGCCATCACCCCTACCGGCAGATTCGCGACCTCATCGCAGGACTGCCCGAAGCCCGCGTCACCGAAATTGTCGAGTTGGGCCTCCGTCACCGCGGCAAGCACGACGAGGCTCTGCGCCCCTTCCACGCTGGTGCGGCTCTGCGGTTTGACATTCTCATGGACATCGGCGGCTTCCGCGACATGCACCGCCATCGCCGCTGCACGCAGATCATCCAGCCCCTCATCGTCCTGCATGGCTACGAGACGCCCGACTCCGGTGACCTCGGCGCGGAAGTCAAGATTCTCACCGAGGCCGGAGTCCTCTCCGAGTTCAAGCCCGCCGTCGAAGCCGCCCACGCCGCCAGCGCCCAAATCGCCTTGAGCCAGGCCCCTGAAGCCGCGCAGTCTGCCTTATACCTATTGCCGCTGGCCACGCGCATTCGGAGCCTGTTCAAGATGGACTTCGCCGAAGCGCAATATATCATCGAACTGCGCTCAGGCCCCGCCGGCCACTTCAGCTATCGACGCATTGCCTGGGAGATGTTTTTGGCTCTCCAGAGCCAGCACCCGGCCCTGGCGCGCCACATCCGCGTTACCGACTTTACAAAACCCATCGACCTGCTCCAGAGGTAACGAAGAAGATCTCAGCCCACCGGCTCCAGATGCGCGGTAAAGTGGCGCAGAAACGGAGCCTCGTAGGTCAGCCGCATCCCTTTGATCTTTTCGCGCCGCGCGAAGACCTGCAGAATGATCTCCACCACGTAATCGATGTGGCTCTGCGTGTAGACGCGCCGCGGAATGGCCAGTCGCACCAGCTCCATCTGCGCCGCGGCGCCAAACATCAGGCTGCCAATCTCCACCGTCCGGATGCCGCCCTCCAGATATAGCTCTGCGGCCAGCGCCACGCCGGGAAACTGCTCCACCGGAATGTGGGGCAGAAAGGCCTTGGCGTCGAGATAGATGGCGTGGCCGCCCGGCGGCTGCACAATCGGCACGCCGTGCTCGGTGATGTGGTTGCCCAGGTAAGCCGTCGAAGCAATCCGGTAGCGCAGGTAGTCCTCCTGAAGCGACTCCTGAATGCCCACGGCGACGGCCTCCAGGTCTCGCCCGGCAAGCCCGCCATAAGTGGGATAACCCTCGGTCAAAATCAGCAGATCCTTCTCCTGTCGCGCCAGGATGTCGTCGTTGGTGCACAGAAAGCCGCCGATGTTGGCCATGCCGTCTTTCTTGGCGCTCATGGTGCAGCCGTCGCCCAGCGCGAACATCTCCTGCGCAATCTGCTTGGGGGTCTTGTCGGCGTAGCCCGGCTCGCGCAGCTTGATGAAATACGCATTCTCGGCAAAGCGGCAGGCATCGAAATACAGCGGAATCTCATGATGATGGCAGACCGAGGCGACGGCCCGCGCGTTTTCCATCGACACCGGCTGCCCGCCGCCAGAGTTGTTGGTCACCGTCAGCATGACCAGCGGGATGCGGTCGCGCCCCACCCGTGCAATCAATGCCTCCAACGCCGCTACATCCATGTTGCCTTTGAACGGAAGCCGCTTCTCAGGCTGCCGCGCCTCGGGCAGCAACAGGTCAACCGCCTCGGCCCCGACGGCCTCGACATTCGCGCGGGTTGTGTCGAAATGCGTATTGTTCGGCACCACGTCGCCCGGCCGGCACATCACTTTGAACAGAATGCGCTCCGCGGCCCGCCCCTGGTGGGTGGGGATGACGTGGGTATAACCGACGATCTCCTGAACGGAGTTCTTGAAGTGATCGAAGCTGCGGCTGCCAGCGTAGCTCTCATCGCCCTCCATCACCGCAGCCCACTGGTGCGTGGACATGGCGCCGGTGCCGGAGTCGGTGAGCAGGTCGATCAGAACATCGTCGGCATGGAGCAGAAAGAGGTTGTAGTGCGCAGCGCCCAGCAGACCCTCCCGCTCCTCGCGCGTGGTCCAGCGGATGGGTTCAACGCTCTTGATGCGAAAAGGCTCGAAGATTGTTTTTGTAGGCATAGGAAAAAGCTCCTGCTTAAAGGCGAGTTCATTTTAGCAGTGCCATCCTACGGCCTGAAGAGCCCGCAGCGCAACCTGCCTGCACTGTTCGCTGCTAGAATCTTCTGGGAGCGTACTCCATGAGCGTAAGCGCCCTCTATCCCGGCACCTTCGACCCGCCGACCAACGGTCACATCGACCTGATTCAGCGCGGGGCAAAGTTGTTTGGGCACCTCACCGTCGCCATTCTCAACAATCCGGGGAAAGACCCCCTCTTCACCGTCGAGGAGCGGGTTGAGATGCTGCGCGAGTCGACCGCCGCTCTGGGCAACGTGTCTGTCGCTACCTTTGACGGGCTGATGGTGGAGTTCGCGCGCCGGCAGGGAGCCACGGCGGTGTTGCGCGGCATCCGCGCCATCTCCGACTACGAATACGAATTCCAGATGGCGCTGATGAACCGCCGCCTGGCCCCTGAGATTGAGACCGTATTTCTGCAACCTGCCGGCCGCTACTCGTTTGTCAGCTCGCGGATGCTGAAGGAAGTCTTCAGCTTCGGCGGCGATGTGAGCGGCCTGGTGCCGCCCAACGTCCTCAAGCGCCTGCGCGACCGCATCAGGACGAGCCAGGGCTGAATTCCGTCGAGTACGGCCTGCAAGGACGGGCCGGGGAAGAGAGAAGGCGAAATGGCAGGTCCAGACCCAAATGATAAATTGGTAGTCGTCTTCGAGAGCGCCAATCCCATTGCGCTCGACATCGCTAAATCCGTGCTGGAAGACGCTGGAATTCAGTTCGTGGTGCCCGATGAGGGACGCATCGGCTTTGGAGTTACGCCGATTATCAATCCCGTTTACAGAATTCAGGTACTTCAACCGTACGAGGCCGAAGCGCGTGGGCTCATGACAGATTTGACTGGCAAATGGGATTCAGAGCCGGCGGAGTGAGCGCGTTGGTGGATAGAGCCGGGAGACGGCCATCTGTGCGGACGAAGTGCCGAGAGCTCAAATCTTCTTTTTGATTTTCCGCTGCCGATTTTGCCCCAGCGCAAAAAATCTGTAAAGATAGAAGCATCATGACGACAGGCAATTCTCCACAAGTCTTTGCCGGCCGCATTGGCCGGATCGAGGTCTCCGCCACCATGGCCGTGGCCGCCGAGGCCGCGAAGCTGCGCGCCCAGGGCGCCAACCTGGTGGATTTCGGCGCCGGCGAGCCGCATTTTCCCACGCCGCATCACATCAAGGACGCCGCCATTGCCGCCATCGACGCCAACTTCACGCGCTACACCGCGGTGCAGGGCATTCCTGACGTACGCAAGGCCATCATCGAGCGCCATGCCACGGACTTCGGCTCCGACTATGGGCTGGACGAGGCCATCTTCACCACCGGCGGCAAACAGGCGCTCTTCAACTCTCTGCAAATCCTTGTCGATCACGGCGACGAGGTCATTCTGCCCGTCCCCTACTGGGTTAGCTTCAAGGACATCATCCAGTACGCCGGCGGCAAGGTGGTCCTGCTCGAAACCCAGGAGGCGGAGAACTTCCGCATCACGGCCGACGCCATCGAAAAGGCCATCACGCCCCGGACCAAGGCCATCATCCTCAACTCGCCCTCCAACCCGGCCGGCTCGGTTGTCAGCGCCGCGGATTTGGAGCGGATCGTTCATCTAGCCCACGAGCGCAAGATTTTTCTGCTCTTGGACGAGTGCTACGTCTATCTGAACTATGCCGGCAAGCCGGTCTCCGGCGGCTCGTTCACCTGGGCCAAGGAGCACATCGTGGTGCTCGGCTCGCTCTCCAAGACCTATTCGATGACCGGTTGGCGGGCCGGCTACGCGCTGGCGTCCAAGTCTGTCACGGTCAACCTCAGCAAGCTCCAGTCGCAGTCCACATCTAACGCCACCAGCTTTGTGCAGAAGGCAGCCGTCGCCGCACTGACCAGCTCGCAGGAGTGCGTCAGCGAGTTCCGCGCCGAGTTCATCGAGTTGCGCGACTACATGCTGGCCAAGCTGGCCGAAATCCCCGGCGTCACCTGCACCAGGCCCGAGGGCGCCTTTTACGTCTACCCCAACATCAGCGCCTTTCTGGGCAAGGGCGGCATCAAGACGGCGACGGAGCTGGCCACCCGGCTGCTCCACGAGGCCCATGTCGTCACCGTCCCCGGCGAGGCCTTCGGAACCGCCCAGCACATCCGCATCTCCTATCCGGTGACCCGGCAGAACATCGACGAGGGAACCCGCCGCATCGGAGAGTTCCTGGCCGGGCTGGGGTAGTTGGGGCGGTACCGCAGCCTGTTTCGTCCCGAGGGGCGCTGGCGGTTTTTTCGCGAATTTATCCCTTTTTCAGCAGATGGGACGGCTTTTTCCCAAAAGTATCATTCATCACTGTGCAAACGTATCGTTTGTCGAGTAGGATGTTTCAGCAATGACGAAGCCAATTGATTTTCGCCCAGTGATTCTTGCCGGAGGCAGCGGTACACGCTTCTGGCCCCGCTCCCGCCGCGCCCACGCCAAGCAGGTTCTGGCCCTGGACGGCGAGCGCTCCATGATCCAGCAGACCGTTGAGCGCCTCAAGCCGCTGGCCACTCTGGAGCAGACCTGGGTCATTACCAACGAGTACCTGGCCCACGAGATCGCCGACCAGTTGAAGAGCATACCCGCCAGGCAGATCGTCCAGGAGCCGGTGGCCCGCAATACCGCCCCGGCCTGCGGACTTGCCGCCTTCCTCATCGAGCGCCAGAACCCCGACGCAGTACTGGGCATCTTCCCCTCCGACCACGTGATTGGCGACGAGCCGCGCTTTCTCAAGGCTCTGCAAAAGGCCATTGACGTTGCCGCCGCCGGCGACAACATCGTGGTGCTGGGCATTGAGCCTACCCGCGCCGAAACAGGCTACGGCTACATCGAAACCGGCGACTACACCCGCGACGACGCAGCCCTCCACGTGCGCCGCTTCATCGAAAAGCCCAACCAGAACCGCGCTGATGAGTTCATTGCCGCGGGCAATTACTACTGGAACTCGGGTATGTTTCTATGGTCGGCGCGCACCCTGGCCAACGCTGTCCGCGAACACCTGCCGGAGACCGCTCCGCTGTTGGAAACCATCGCCGCCGCCTACGGCACTCCCCAATTTGAAGAGGTCTTCCGCGACGTTTATCCCAAGTGCGAGAACATCAGCGTGGATTACGCCGTGCTGGAGCCGCGCTCGGCCAAGGGCGAGCACCTGTCTCATCTCTATTGCATCCCCGCCGAATTCAGTTGGAACGACCTCGGCTCCTGGGCTTCGCTCTACGAGTACCAGATCGAGACCCGCCTGCGCGGAGACAGCGAGGGCAACGTGACCGATACCAACGGCAACATGGCTCTGGACGCCGGCAACAACTACATTTACAGCCCCCACAAGTTTGTCGCCCTGGTGGGCGTCGAAGACCTGGTTATCGTGGACACCGAGGATGCCCTGCTGATCGCCCATCGCGACCACTCGCAGGATGTGGGCAAGATCGTGAAAGAGCTGGGAATCACAGGGCGGACTGAGCTGATCTGAAGCGACAACCAAGGTCTCAAAATTGAGACCTGAAGCACAAGGCGATCCACTACTGACGGGCCGAAAGGCAAAGGAGGATTGCGATGAAACAAGTGAATCGGTTACGAGCCATTCACGGGTTATCAGCCACGGCGAGATGCGCGTTCACGATGGCTATTTTGTGCATACTGGCCGTTTCGTGCAGTTATGCGCAACAGAATGAAACAGCGGATGTGCACTACAACCGCGCCCATGCGCTTTCTGCTTCGGGCGACGTGAACGGGGCCATCGCTGAATACCAGGCGGCGCTTCGGCTCAAACCCAACTATGTTGAAGCATTGAACAGCCTGGCTTTGCTTTATGCGACGGCAAAGGATACGACTCTCCGCGACCCTTCCAAAGCCCTGAAATATGCCTTGCAAGCAGTGAGGCTGGACAATGCAAAGAATCCCGACTACCTGGATACCTTGGCAAAAGCCTACGATGCCAACGGTGATCACGAGAACGCTATTCTGACGGAGCAGAAAGCTCTGGCTCTTTTGACGGAAGATTCAACCAGAAGGACAGGTTTTGAATCAAGCCTTTCATGGTATGAAGGGGAGGACGTTCCGACCGATACCGCCGCGTTTCTCCCTTATTGCGCTATTCATATAGAACGCTGCCGTCATTCTGTGGTGGACGCCAACAACATCACCATGATCAACCAGTTGAACGGCGCCATAGGATGCACCATTCCGAGGACTAGCGGCGGAATTCGCGTAGATTCAAGGGAGGCGACGCCAAAAATCCTCGATTGGATGAATGCCAATAGAGCGTTGCTTGCGCCAAAAAGTATTGATGCGATTGAACAAGCTGTAGCGGCGCTTTGGCCCTCCGAATGTAAGCATTGACGTTGATGCGACCCACATTCCATGCAGGTAGAGGCAGGTCGATTGCCGTGTACCCTTTGCCTCGATTCTGAGGCCTGGGATAGCACAATGCCTCATCATCATAACCTCTTCATTCTTTTCATCCCCCAGCCAACCGCCTCCGCCATCCTTTACCCTAGTCTTCAGGGAGCAAGAACTCACCCATGCCTTATCCTCAGATCAAGTTCGGCACCGACGGCTGGCGCGCGGTCATCGCCGACGACTTTACCTTTGCCAATGTGCGCATTGCCGCCGAGGCCATCGCCGCTTATATCCACGCCAAGGAAGACCCCGCCAAGGGCCTCTGCATCGGCTACGATACCCGCTTCGGGTCGAAAAATTTCGCACGCGCCTGCGCAGAGGTCGCGGCCGCCACCGGTATCCCGGTCATGCTGGCCAACGCCATCACGCCCACCCCGGCGCTCAGCTTCGGCGTGCGCGAGCGCAAGGCTGCCGGCGGCATCATGATCACCTCCTCGCACAATCCCGCGCAGTGGAACGGCGTCAAGTACAAGGCCTGGTACGGCGGCTCCGGCAAGCCCTCCATCATCTCCGAAATCGAGTCTTACCTTGGCCAGCCCGTCCCGCGCTCTCCGCAGCCCGCCGCCATTGAAGAGGTTGATTTCCTGCCCACCTACCTTAAATCCATCGAGAGCTTTACAAGCCTCGACAAGCTGGCTAAATCCGGCATGAAGTTTGCCATTGACTCGATGTACGGCGCCGGCGGAACCATCATCTCCGACATCTTCACCCGCCTCGGCGTCGCTCACGTGCAGATTCGCGGCAACGTCGATCCGCTCTTTGGCGGCATCAACCCCGAGCCCATCGAGCCGCACATCCGCGCGCTGGGCGAGGCTGCGGTCGCCAACGGCTGCCAGGCCGGCCTCTGCACCGACGGCGATGCCGACCGCATCGGCGCGACAGATGAGAATGGGAACTTCGTCGATCCGCACAAAATCTACTGCGTGCTGCTCAGTTGGGTGCTCAAGTACCACAACGACTGGCCTGGCGCCGTCACCCGCGCCTTCAACACCACCAAAATGCTGGATCGCATCTGCTTGAAGCACGGCCGCGAGCTGATCGAGCACGGCATCGGCTTCAAGTTTGTCTGCGACTATATGCTGGAGCGGGAGATTCTCATGGGCGGCGAGGAGTCAGGCGGCATCGGCTTCCAGCGCCACCTGCCGGAGCGCGACGGCCTGCTCAACGCGCTGCTGCTGGCCAACGTGATGGCCGAGGAAGGCAAGCCCCTGGGCCAGCTGGTCGCCGACCTGCAAGCCGAGTACGGCGAACACCAGTACGGCCGCATCGATCTGCACATCCCCGAAGATATGAAGAACGGCGCCATTGCGCGGGCGAAGGCGCTGAAGCCCGGAGATCCGGTCTTTGCGGGAATGCCGATTCATTGCCAGGAGACGCTTGACGGCGTCAAGTTCTATCTCGACAACCCCGAAGCCTCCACTAAGCCGAAGGCCGCCGAGACCTGGATTCTGCTACGCGCCAGCGGCACCGAGCCGTTGCTGCGCATCTACACCGAGTCCTGCTCGAAGGAATCGGTCGCCAAGCTGCTGGAGTCGGCGCGGGCTTTTGCGCTGGGCAGCTAACGCCGTCACATCCATAAAGCTCGGTGCCCCATCCATGCGCATTTTTTCTGGCGCATGGGTGGGATGGCACGAAACTACGCGATCAACGCAACCTTAGCCCGCTTGCCAAGCCGCACCGAAACTTGCGCCGGCAGCCCTGTCACGGAAACCAGCGCGCCAGTGGCAACCTCTCCATCTACCTTGACGGCCTTTTCGGTGATTTTGCGGTTGGCTTCGGCGCCACTGGCGGCCAGGCCCATTTGGACTAATAATTTCGGCAGGCGAATCTGATTTGGCTCCGGTCCGGCCACATCCGCGTAGGCTACGGGAACCATTTCCGTATCTTTGCTCTGGCGCCTACGCTGAAACATCTGCGCCCAGTTCGCATCGGCGTTTGCGGTCTCAGTTTCACCATGGAAGCCAGAGGTGATGGTGCGGGCGAGCTGCTTCTTTATTTCCATGGGGTGCAGCTTGCCGGCGGCGACTTCAGTCTTGAGCGCGTCCACTTCAGATTGTTTGAGGTCGGTGAGCAACACCCAGTACTTCCACATCAGCTCGTCAGAGATCGACATGAGCTTGCCGTACATCTCGGCGGGGGACTCGTTGATGCCGATGGCGTTGCCGAGCGATTTGGACATTTTTTGCACGCCGTCGAGGCCTTCGAGAATCGGCGTCATCAGCACGATCTGCGGTTTCTGGCCGTAGTGGCGCTGCAGCTCGCGCCCGCAGAGCAGGTTGAATTTCTGGTCGGTGCCGCCCAGCTCCACGTCGCACTGGAGGGCCACCGAGTCGTAGCCCTGCATCACCGGGTAGAGCAGCTCGTGGAGGCTGATGGGCTGCTCGGCCTGGAAGCGCGTGTGGAACTCGTCGCGCTCCAGCATCTGAGAGACGGTGAAATGCGCCGTCAAGCGGATGGTCTCCTCGTAGCCCAGCTTGCCGAGCCACTCGGAGTTGTAGCGGATCTCGGTTACGCTTTCGTCGAGAATCTTGAAGACCTGCGCCTTGTAGGTCTCGGCGTTCGCGTTGATTTGTTCCCGCGTCAGTGGCTTGCGGGTAACGTTGCGGCCTGTGGGGTCGCCGATGAGCGAGGTAAAGTCGCCGACGAGAAAGATGACCTGATGGCCCAGTTGCTGAAAGTGGCGCAGCTTGCGCATCAGCACCGTGTGGCCCAGGTGCAGGTCGGGCGCGGTGGGGTCGAAGCCGGCCTTGACGCGCAGCGGGCGTCCGGTTTTGCGGCTCTCTTCGAGGCGCTCGCGAAGGTCGCTGACGCGGATAATCTCCGCCGCGCCTTTCTGGAGCAGGTCCATCTGTTCGGCAACAGGCGGAAACTTGGGGGGCAGAAACGTGCTCATGGTGTCTTTCAGTATAAATTCGCGGATGGGCTGGTGTTGAACTCGTAGATGCTGTACGTGACGCCTTGCTGGATGGATTCGCAAACCTTCTTGTAACCCGGACTCAGGCTCTTCAGGTAGACGAGATCTCCGGAGGCGAGCATCACGGTGGGAATCTCGCCCCTATTTAACATTCCCACAATGCCGCCGTTCTGTTCGCGCGCGCGCGCCGCCTCCTGAAAGTTAGGATCGATGACCAGGGCAGGGGCTCCGTTGTCAGTCGAGATCCAGGGAAGCTCAAACGGCCCGTCGGTGGTGAAGATAGGCTTTTTCATCGCCGCCAAACGATTGCGCAGCGCAACAGCGTCTGCGTACTCCACCGCCGTGGCAATCGGGACCATATCCCGCTTGCCTGTGTGATGGTAGCCAATGGCCACTCCGGCCAACTGCACCACCGGCTGCACGCAGCCGAAGAGAACCAGAGCGGTCACCAGCCTTGCCGGAACAGTAAAGACGGCCAGTTGCAGCAGAGTGGAACCGGCAACGAAAGCCTCGAAGAGATAGTTCGAGGTTCCGCCCACCTTTCCCATGCCGGCCAAGCCGACAATAAGCGCAACAGCGAAGACGGTCAGGAGCGGGCGAATCCTCGCGTCCATTTTCCACGCGCCACCTGAGGCATACAGCAGCACGAAAGGCGCGGCGACCCAATAGAGGTTCAAGCCCACGGCAGTGAGTCCGGTGCCGAGCGCGTGCAGAATCCAGGGAAGGCCGAAGGTGAAACCTTTGACCATCTGCGGCGCAACCAGAATGCTGAAGCGGTACTCGGGCGTACCCATGAAAAGCGTGGCAGCCACCAGCGCTGCAAAGACCGCGGCCAGCAGCGAGAGATCTCGCCAGCGTTTATTCAACAGCAGCCAAAGGCAGAGGCCTGCGAAGGTGAGAACCGCCGACTGCTTGAAGGCCCAGGCGAGATAGAGCAGCAGCCCCGCATACCCAAAGGCGAATCGCGGCTGCCGCACGACGACCCAGAGGGCCATCATCACCAGCGCGGCGGCGGCCACGTCAGGCCGTATGGCGAGCGCCCAATACTTGATAAGCGAAGTGCAAAGCCAGAGTCCCACGGCCAGCGCAAGCGAGAGAGCGCTGGCAGCGCCCCGCAGTTTCAACAATGCCTGCACCAGCCTCCACTGCGCAACAGCGCCGGCAAGCGCAAAGAGCAGCGTGAGCTGGCGTCCCCAGGTCAGGATGCCGGCGTTAGCTGCGCTCATCAGCCGGAGCGCGCCGGCATACGCATGGTAGAAGAGGTAGTTATACAACGAAAGAGAAAACGGAAATGCGAATGGACTCTGATAGACGGGCCTATGGTTCATGCATCTCCACACGGAGTCGATCATGGGAGACTCGACGGCAGTGGGTGAGAAGAGCGCGCCATAGCGCCAGACGCTGACGATGCGGATGAGGTAGACGGCGAGGTTCAGCGCGAAGAAGACCCACACGACCGAGGCCCGGCGGCGGGAGATGCTGCAAGCGGAAGCGCGGGTAAATTCCTTCATGTCGCGACTTGCTCCTGTTGCGAGCCAGCAAAGCCTTGACTGCACCGAATAAAGGCTAGGGTAGCATGGCACTACGCCGCCCTGGGCGCGCGCCAGCCAACCAGCGCGATGGCCAGCGCCACGGCTTGCATGGCTACGATGAAAGCGACGCAGGCCGGCCACTTGCCCAGCGCCCAGAAGGCTCCGGGGACGACCCCGGCGGCGGTGCCTCCCACGTAGTAGCAGGTCAGGTAAATTCCCGCCGCGGTCACGCGCGCTTCGGCTGGCGCGGCCACGCGCAGATGGCTCTGAGTGGCCGTCTGCGCAATAAAAGTGCCGGTCGAAACCAGCGCCAGTCCCAGAATCACCACCCACAGCGATGGCGCCAGGGTGATCAGCGCGCCGGCCATGGTGCAGACAACTGCCCCGCTGATGCCCGCGCGCAATCCCACGCGGGTGATGATGTAACCGGCAGTGGGAGTGACCACCAGGCCGATCAGGTAGACGAAAAACAGCGAGCTGATGGCGGCCGTTGACAGGCTGAAGGGCGCGGCGCTCAGGTGGAAGGTGATCCATGTAAAGACGCCCACCAGCGTGAACAGAACGTCGAAGCCGACGGCATAGGTGGCTACGAGGCGGCGATTGCGAAACAGCGCCCCCGCCTGCGACAAGAGTTGAGGAAAGAACGAGGGCTGCGTGCCGGAGAGCACGGGCGATGGAGGGCGGCGGCGGCCGCGAGGCAGCCAGGCGTACACGGCTCCGGCTCCGGCCACAGCGGCCGTCCCCAGCACGAGAAAGCTCACCCGCCAATTGAACCAATCGGCCAGAATCCCGGCCAGAAACCGGCTCAGAAAGCCGCCCAGCGCGGTTCCGCTGATATAGAAGCTCATGATGAAGGCCACGCGGTTGGGCGGCCACTCCTCGCCGATGTAGGTGACGACCACGGCCACGATGCCCGGCACCGCAATGCCCTGCAAAAATCGCCAGAAGATGAGCTCAGCCAGCGTGGTCGATGTGGCGGCCAGCAGGGTGGGCACGGCGATTGCCACCAGCCAAGCGACAATCACCCTCTTGCGGGGCAGCCGCTCCGTCAGCGCGCCCACAATCGGCGCCGAAATGGCCGCGCCCAGCGTCCCGGCGGAAACCGTCAACGCCGCGCCGGTCTTGGAGGCATGAAAGAGATGCGTGAGCAGCGGCAGCAGCGGCTGCGTAATGTAAAGCTCAAGAAACGCGCACACTCCGCACAAAGTTACAGCAGCCACTGCCCATGGGCTCGGCGAAGTGCGCTCTAATTGTGCATCAGGCTGCAAGGATCAGGATAATCGATGATGGGGGCGGACGATGGCGCAGTGGCGATTCACCGGGCCTGCACGCGAGGACCGAGTATTTTGAACAAGCTCCAAGAAAAAGCCGCCTTGCGGGGCGCTGGAAACGTCCGCCAACGGAAGGCGCGCCCTAAAATACGCCTGCCAGGCAGAGTTCGGAGAGACGCGGCTTTTCCTCTCTGACGCCGCACACGGCCAGCATGATGGGTGAGAGCGTGATGACCGGGCATTGCGCATAGGCCAGCACCTTGTAGATGATGCCTGCGCGGGAGATGGCGGCAAAGTGAGAGGCGCCCTGCGCGCCCAGCACGATCAGGTTGGCGTGCTGCGATCTGCCCTGGTAGAGCAACTCCTCTGTTGGATCGCCGAGCACGGCTCTGACTCGTACGCCGATCTTGTGCAGCAACCTGAGAGGAACCAGGGAGGGTAGTTCGGCCTCGATCTGGCCAAGGGTGCGGCCGGCGAGAGCCTCAGCGCAATCCTGCGGCGGGATGACCAACTGCAGGATCAGGCCGGCATGGTGACGGGCGGCCAATTCAGCGGCAAAGCTGGCCACGACGCGACTGGACTCCTGTGCACCGACCGAGCAAAGAATGGTGCGGGCGGCAAAGTTGCGATAGGCGCCCTCTACCACCTCGGGACCGACGATGTTGACCGGCACGGGGGCGTTGCGCAGCACGGCCTCGGCAACCGAGCCCACCAGCAGCTTGCCGATGGGGCCGGGGGAGTGAGTGCCCATGACGACCCGGTCAATCCTCCGTTCGCGCAGGAACAGGAGTATCTGTTCAGCGGCCAACCCTGGGCGCACCACGATCCTGCAGTGGATGCCGAGATTTCTGGCGCGCTGGGCAAGAGGCTCAAGACGCTGCCTCTCGGCCCGGCAGCGAGTATAGTCGCAGTGCAGCCCAGAACCCTGGGAGGACGCTGCGTCCGGGCTGTCAAACGCATGGAAGAGAATAAGATCCGCGCCGAACTCGGCGGCCTCGGCCAGCGCAAAGCCAAAGGCCTTTTCGTTGACAGGAATCTCGGATGCAAAAAGAATGGCGGCGGGTCTGCTCCACCCTGGCTTGATGGTGGTAACCATAGGAACCTCCTGGACTGGATCTTCCGTGGTCGTACACCTGGCTCAAATTCGAAATTCAATCCGCTGCGACAAACTCTCGCGGAGAACTCAATACGCCGACCGCAAAGGTTACGGCGAGATGGACCCAAGGCTGGGCGCCCATGGGGCGGAAAGAAAGGTCAAGCCTTCACTTTTTCTTCCGCGATTTCGAATACATTACCAATCGCGCATTCTGTACCATAGACGTGGCGCGGCGGAAAATGGAGTGCAATTTTGCACAATTAACTAAATATTCATGGGAAAAAAGAAATGTCCACTTTTTTTCTGACGCGCCTGGCCGCTGTGCCTGGCGTGTACCCCATTGGTTTTGTTCCGCTTGAGAAAATCTACCGGGAAGGCTCCTTGATGCCGTCGCGCAGAGCGGCTCAATATCCGGCAGCCTTGCCGTAATGGCTGCGGTGATCCTGGCCCGCTTCCAGTTCGCCGGTTTTGGGGTCCACGGCAATGCATTCGCCGTTTGACCAGTGGCCGTTCCTGATGCTGACGTCGTAGCCCATGGCGCGCAGGTCTGAGATGGTATCGGGCGGAAAACCCGGCTCGAGATACAGCTTGTCGGGCAGGTCCTGATGGTGGAAGCGGGGTGCGTCAACGGCCTGCTGAATGTTGAGTCCACTTTGGGAGGCGGAGAGAAAGATATTGGCGACAGTGGAGATAATGCGCGCGCCGCCGGGCGACCCGAGGACGTAGCGCAGTTTGCCGTTTTCCAGCACGATGGTGGGCGTCATCGCACTCAAAGGCCGCTTGCCGGGGGCGATGGCGTCGGCGGGGCCCTGAATGAGGCCGTACATATTGGGCGCGCCGAGCTTGACCGTAAAGTCGTCCATCTCGTCGTTGAGCAGAAAGCCCAGCGTGCCGGATGTGACGTGGGAGCCAAAGGAGTTGTTGAGTGTGGTGGTGACAGCGACGGCATTGCCCTCGCTATCGACTACTGAGTAGTGGGTGGTGTCCTGCGATTCCGCGCGATGGCCGGCGGTTTTGGGTGCGGGCGGCAAAAAGCCCTCGGGGCGGCGAAGCGCGGCGCTGGGGGCGGCCGCGAGGGGGTGGATGCCGGCGCGCCATGCGGCAGCGTAGTTTTTGGAGGTCAACTCGGTGACGGGAATGTGGTTGTAGTCCGGGTCGCCGAGGTAGTCTGCGCGGTCCATGTAAGCGCGGCGAAAGGCTTCGACGATCAGGTGCATCGAGGCAGGAGTGCGGTCGCCGAGTTTGGCCAGGTCGTAGCCTTCGAGGATGTTGAGCGCACTGACGAGCACGACTCCGCCGGAAGATGGCGGTGGGGCGCTGATGATGGTGTATTCGTGGAAACTGCCGATGATGGGGGCGCGCTCGACGACGGTGTAGCGGGCCAGGTCTTCGAGGGTGAGCAGCGCATTGCCCTTATGAAGATCGTCAACCAGCTCATGGGCCATCTTGCCGTGGTAGAAGCTGTCGGGATCGGCGGCGATGCGCTTGAGGGTGCGGGCCAGCTCGGGCTGCTTGAAGGTATCGCCCTCTCGGTAGAGTTGCCCGTCGCGCTGGAAGATGCGCCTGGAGTCGGGGAAGCGAGCCAGATCGGAGTCGCTGAGTTCCAGGGCCTCTTCGGCGGTCAGTCGGAAGCCTTCCTGGGCAAGCCGGATGGCCGGGGCGATGACGCGCTTGAAGCCGAGCTTGCCGTATTTTTGCTCGGCGTAGACCAGGCCGGCGACCGATCCCGGTGTGGCGATGGAGCGGTAGCCGAGAAGGCTGGAGTCAGGGATTACGTTGCCCTGGGCGCCCTGGTACATGGTTTCAGTGGCCTGGAGCGGGGCCTTCTCGCGGAAGTCGATGAAGGTGGTAAAGCCGAAGTGAGTGCGCAGCAGTAGAAAGCCGCCTCCGCCCAGGTTGCCGGCCGCCGGATGCACCACCGCCAGGGCAAAGCCTGTAGCCACGGCGGCGTCCACGGCGTTGCCTCCCTCGCGCAGGATTTCGAGGCCGGCGTCGGAGGCCAGATGGTGGACGCTGACCACCATGCCGTGCCGCGCGCGCACCGGCTGTTCGTCACGATAGGGAATCGCGTTTGTCGCGCTCTGCTGAGCGGCGGCAAGGGCGGGACTGAAGAGCGCAGCGGCGAGCAAGGCTGCCAAAACGGGGAGGAGCGGCCGACGAATCATGGTGGTGACAGGATAACGCGGGAAGGGTAGGCGACCTGGAGGTTTGTGGATTCGCAGGTCTCAGAGGCGAGACCTGGGGCACTGGGCACCCGGCTCCCGTTCACTCTGCCACGTCGGTTGCTGTGTTACCGTTGCAGTACGGCGTCCCTGCGCCGGGCCGGTGGATAGGCCTGTGCCGAATGCCCGCGACGGGGCTGGAATCGGGGGCGGTGTGCGTACTCTAAGAATGTCCCAGCAGCCGGAATCGTCATCGCCTCAACTCGCCGGGAGCCCGGCTACCAGGCCTGGGTCTGTGCCCGTGTCCGCGCCCCAATCCGAGCATCCGTCAGGCAAGCACGCGCCGCAGCGGATTCCGCGCTGGCTGGAGCGCGCCGAGCTGTTCTTGCGCGTATTGCTGAGGATGTACATCGGCCTGGCGATCTGCTATGTGCCATGGTCCAGGACTTTCTGGGACCAGAACCCTTTGTTTGTGCAGTTCCCCACGCTCTCGATCTACGCGGCCAACGGCGCGGTGCGCGGCCTTGTGTCGGGGCTGGGGCTTTTGAATCTGTGGATTGCGTTTCATGACGCGCTCCGCCGTAGGGATGGATGAGATGGAAGAACAGGGACTAGGGACGAGGGACGAGGGACTAGCCGTCCCGGCCGACAACAGGGATCAGCGATCAGTTCCGGCAGCAGTCATTCCCGCCAACGGGGCGGCGCCTGCGCCGCTGGCATCCGCGCCGCTGGCCTATGAGAACCCCGGCTTTTTGAACAGCGCCGACGGAAGGCTGATACGGATTGTCTCTGAATACATGGAGCCGCTGGCACGCTTCCGGCGGGAGCGGATTCAGGACACGGTGGTGTTTTTCGGCTCGGCGCGTTTTCGCGGGCGCGAGGAGGCCGATCATGCCCTGGAACTGCTGGAAAATACGGGCTCAACACAGCCGGCCCCCACGCATGAGCAACCGGCCAGAGCACCTGAGATTGCCGCCGGCAAGGCGACTCAGTTACAGCTCAAGCGCGCCGAGGCGGCCGTGGAGATGGCTCGCTACTACGAGGATGCGCGGCGACTGGCGGGGCTGCTGACGAACTGGGCCAGTAAAATTCCTTCGCGTCGGGCGCGGTTTGTGGTCACCTCCGGCGGTGGTCCGGGGATCATGGAGGCGGCCAACCGCGGCGCGCACGAGGCCGGCGGCAAGACCATCGGGATGAACATCCGTCTGCCCTTCGAGCAGGCGCCCAACCCGTACATCACGCCCTCGCTCAACTTCGAGTTTCATTACTTTTTCATGCGCAAGCTGTGGTTTGCCTACCTGGCCAAGGCGCTGGTGGTCTTTCCCGGCGGCTTTGGAACGCTGGACGAGATGTTCGAGATTCTCACTTTGGCGCAGACTCACAAGTTGGCGAAGAAGATCACCGTGGTCATCTACGGCTCGGAGTACTGGAAGAAGGTCTTCAACCTGGATGTGCTGGTGGAGACCGGCGCCATCTCGCCCAAGGACATCGAGCTCTTCCAGTTTGCCGACACGCCGGAGCAGGCCTTCGAGCTGCTGCGCAAGGGGCTGACGGAGAACTACCTGAAGGCTGAGGCTGCGGCATCCGGAGTCCCGGTGAGCGAGGAGCTGATGCCAGGCTGGGGCCTGGAGGACTTTCTGGGTCCGGAGATAGACAGGACGAGCAAATAGGGTAGGGCCGACCGGACGTTATTGCTTCGGTTGCGGAGTCGTCTTCGTCGGCGCCGGACTATCAGGAAACCAGTTGGAAATCTCGTCAGGGCCCGGTGGAGGGTCATCCACCAACAGTGGCTTAGCCCAGTCGGGAACCACATAGTCCTTGCGGTCAAGCGACCAATGAGCCAGCTCTTTCCCGGTGTTCACATCGAGAAGAGTGCAATCGTAGAATTCCTGGCCGTGCGTAGGGGCGACGTGAAATGCGACCTCGTTGCCGTCTTTGAAAAAGATCCAGTTCTGGATCGTCAAGGCGGGCGGACTGAATCTCTGAATCACGCG
Organism: Occallatibacter sp.; assembly: GCA_049698655.1. Classification (GTDB taxonomy): domain Bacteria; phylum Acidobacteriota; class Terriglobia; order Terriglobales; family Acidobacteriaceae; genus Telmatobacter. The sequence continues at coordinate 17,866 of JBAVYF010000383.1, forward strand.
CCCACCTCGCCAAATATCTAATTCCAAAGCGACCGCATAGGCATAGTTAGTGTCGAGTTCAAAAGGAGCGAACATTTGCTTGACGAGCCAGCCGACGGTTTTTCCGTTCGGAGCGATTTGTATACCTCCAAAGCCGCCGCCGGATTGCCACTTCTTCGGTTTTAC
>JBAVYF010000384.1:0-2425 GCA_049698655.1 Occallatibacter sp.
GGTGATCGCCTGCAACACCGCCAGCGCCCTCGCTCTGGACGCAATTCAGGACGCGGTGCCGGTGCCGGTGCTGGGCGTCATTGAGCCGGGCGCCGAGGCCGCCCGCGCCGCCTCGCGCACCGGCGACGTGCTGGTCATCGCCACAGACGCCACCGTGCAGAGCCACGCCTACGCCGCCGCCTGTCACTCACGTGGGCTGCGGGCTCTCGAAAAAGCCTGCCCGCTGCTGGTGCCGCTGGTCGAGGAGGGCTGGACCGATCATCATGTCACCGCCGAGGTCATCCGCATCTATCTCGCGGAACTGAGCGCCGAAGCCGCCGCCGAGGGCATGAACCCCGACGCGCTTGTGCTGGGCTGCACACACTACCCGCTGCTGCGCCAGCTCATTGAGCGCGCGGTGCCCGCCGGCATGAGGGTCATCGACTCCGCCGAGGCCGCGGCCGAGGCGACCTTGCGCATGGTCGGCTTTCGGATGGATGAGTTGCCTGGCGTTCCCGCCATCGCGCAACAGCCTCTCCTGCGCTGCTTCGCCACTGATTCCGTCGAGAAGTTCGAGCGCCTTGGCTCCCGCTTTTTAGGCCAGCCCACCGGCAAGGTCGAGCTCGTGGACCTGGGCGGCTGAACGGTTCTCCATTCGTTCTGGTGCGAAACTAAATGACCCTAAGCCGCTTGCACAGCATCGGTAACGGCACAAAATTGGAGAACCGCTCTGGTATTCTAATTGGGAGGTAGGTCCGGTATCCCCAAAGCACGGACCCTGGAGGAAGAAAGCAAGCATGATCAATTTGGCGGGTAAGACGGCCGTGGTCTTCGGGCTGGCCAACAAGCGGTCCATCGCCTGGGGCATCGCCCAAAAGCTGCACGAGGCCGGCGCCACCCTGGCCATTTGCTATCAAAATGACCGCATGAGGCTGGAGGCCGAAGACCTCATCGCCGAGTTGTCCGGCGCATCCGGCTTCCAGTGCGATGTCTCCAACGACCAGGAGATTGAAACCCTCTTCGCCGCGCTCAAAGAGAAATACGGCAAGCTCGATATTCTCGTCCACGCCGTGGCCTTCGCGCTTGCCGCTGAGTTGCGCGGCGAGTTCATTGACACCAGCCGCGAGGGCTTCCGCATCGCCCACGACGTCAGCGTCTATTCGATCATTGCCGTCAGTCGCGCCGCCGCGCCTCTCATGACCGGGGGCGGCAGCATCATGACCCTGACCTTTTACGCCGCCGAAAAGGTCGTCCCCCACTATAACGTTATGGCCGTGGCCAAGGCCGCCCTCGAATCCACGGTCCGCTATCTTGCCTATAACCTCGGCTCTAAGAACATTCGCGTCAACGCCATCTCCGCCGGCCCCATCAAAACTCTCGCCGCCCGCGGCGTCGGCGATCTGGGCGACATGCTCAAGTCCCACGCCGAGCGCGCTCCGCTGAACCGCAACGTCGACCAGTTGGAAGTCGGCGGCGCGGCGCTGTTTCTGGCCAGCGATCTTTCCAGCGCGATAACCGGCGAAATCATGTACGTCGATTGCGGTTATAACATCATGGGGTACTAATGAGTTTGAGATCATCGTCATAACAACCGGAATAAGTTACACTGCAACTTTTTGAGGGAGTCATCATGCAAGGCAAGTTGGAATTGATGATGGGGCCGATGAGAAGCAACAAGACCGCGGAACTTTTGCGGCGCGCCGATATGCGCCGCCAGTACGCCGGTCAATATGTTCTGGTCCTCAAGCCCAACGACGACACCAAGGGCGGACCTGGAGTTGTGGAGAGCCGGAATCCCCTGGGGCATGTCAAGATGAGCGCCCTGGAATTCAAATCCAGCAACCCATGGCAAGTTCTTCAGGCTATTGCGGCAAAGGAAAAGGAAATCGGGAAAAAAGTGGAGTGCATTGCCATTGATGAAGGGCAATTCGTGGAAGGGCTGTTTGCCTTTTCGAGATACCTTCTGGATGCAGGCCACGACGTTCTCGTCGCCGGGCTCGACCTGGACTTTCGCGCGCTTCCCTTTGGAGAGATGCTCAACCTGTCGTGGTTTGTGAGCGCCTACGGCGGCAGTATTACCGAATGTATCGCATACTGCGCTTGCGGCAACCGGGCTTTTTACTCGCAGCGGCTGATCGAAGGGCAACCCGCCCCCTTTGACAGCCCCGTCAAAATGCCCGGCGATTCCTACGAACCGCGCTGCGCCGAGCATTTTGTCCTGCCGGGACGCCCTCACTGAGAGATCGAAACTTTCATCTGCCCGGCGCCTTCGCCCCGCTGGCTAGGCCTCGCGATGAAAGAGTAGAGCATTGGCCTGTTGCACCGGGGTCAGCACCACCCGCGCAATGTTCACATGCTCCGGCCTGCTCGCTGCCCAGACAATGACATCGGCAATATCTTCCGCGACGAGCGGCTTGACGCCTTTGTAGACCTTGGCGGCCCGTTC
>JBAVYF010000385.1:0-11616 GCA_049698655.1 Occallatibacter sp.
CAGGTCGGCGACGTCGTTCAGACGAACAAACTCGAAGCCGGGAACGACAGGGCCGAAGGGCTCGCGATACTTGGCCTTATGCGTGGCGGAGACGGCGCCAAAGGTACGGCCGTGAAAGCTATGCTCCAGCGCGAGAAACTTTGTACCAATCTGCTTGCCTTCGCTGCGCAGCAGGCCGGCGTGCGCGCGGGCCAGCTTGAGCGCGCCCTCGATGGCTTCGGTGCCGGTGTTTGAAAAGAAGACGCGATCCAGGCCGGTGCGCTCGGTGAGCCGCTGTGCAAGCTCTGCCTGGCCCTCGTGATAGAACAGATTCGAGATGTGGATAAGTGCGCGGCTCTGTTTGGCGATGGCCTCTTCGATTACGGGATGGCCGTAGCCGAGCGCGTTGACGCCGATGCCGCTCAACAGGTCAAGATAGCGCTCTCCCTGCTCGTCGATGAGGTAGACGCCCTCGCCGCGCACAAAAAGGATGGGGTTGCGGTCATAAGTAGAAAGCAACAGCCGTGCTTCGGCAGCTTGAATCTGTTCGAGCTTGTTCAATTTGTTCAACTTGTCCAATTTCATCTCTCCTCAAGCCACCATCACTTCGGTGCCGTGGGTTACGCGGGAGCTGCACAGGTCAGGTAACGACGCGGCAGCTTCAGCGGGCAGAATTCTTACGCGCTTGACGCCATTCAAAAGAGCCTCGCGGCAGGCGCTGAGCTTGGGCAACATGCCGCCGTAGATGACCTCGCTTTTGGCCATCTCGGCTATCTGGTCGATGGAGAGCCATCGCAGCACCGCGCCGTTCGCGCCCTTGACGCCGGGCACATCGGTGAGGAAGACCAGCGCATCGGCGCCACAGGCGATGGCGCAGGCCGCGGCCATCTCGTCGGCGTTGACGTTGTAGTATTCGCCGTCAAAACCCAAAGCCAAGGACGAGAGAACCGGCACGCCGTTCAATTGCCAGATGGCATCAAGCCAGCGCGGATCGCTGGCGACGACCTCGCCTACATATCCAAGATCGGGCGTGGTGCGTTTTTTGCGGGCGCGGAAGATGAGTCCGTCGCCGCCTGACAGGCCCATAGCCGGGACTCCCAGCGCGCCCAGACCAGCCACGAGCTGCTTATTCACCATACCGGCCAGGACCATTAGCGCCACGTCGCGGGTTTCGGAGTCGGTGATGCGCAGGCCGTCGATGAACTCGCTCCGCTTGCCCAGAGCCTTGAGCGTGCGCGTCAGTTGCCGGCCGCCGCCGTGGACCACTGCAACCTGATGGCCGTCGCGCGCCAGCTCGGCAATGGCGCGCATACACCCTTCCAGAAGCGACGGAATTTCCAGGCCAGCTCCACCCAATTTGACAACGTACTTCATTCAAAGCCCTCCGCGACGAATTTCATTCGAGACCTTCCGCGGCGATTTTCATTCCAGGCCTTCGGATTCGGGCCAGCCGAGCATCACGTTCAGATTTTGCACGGCCTGACCGGATGCTCCCTTCAGCAAGTTATCCAGGCAACTAACGACAATCGCGCGACGGCCATCGGCGGCGAGCTGGAAGCCGATGTCCGCATAGCAGGTGCGGACCGAGTATTGAATCTGCGGCAGCGCTTTGCCGTAAAGCCGGACCATTGGACTGCCGGCAAAGAATTCCTCATATACCCGCGCGATGCCGGCCCTGGTCTGCGGTTCGCGGAAATGTACGTAGATGGTGGAGAGAATTCCACGCGGAATGGGCAGCAAGTGCGGCGAAAAGATGATTTCGCTCGTGTCAACGCCGATCTGCTCCAGCAATTCGCCGGTGTGGCGATGGGTGAAGGCGCCATAGGCGGAGAGATTGTCGGCTGTGTGCATGAAGTGCGTTCTGGCGGTGGGCGCCTTGCCCGCGCCGCTCACGCCGCTTTTGGCGTCGGCGACAATGCCGCGCGAAAGGTCAACCACTCCGGCGGCCACCAGCGGACGCAGGGCGAGGATGATGGAGGTCGCATAGCAGCCGGGATTGGCAATGAGGCGAGCGCCGGCAATCTTCTTGCGATGGAGCTCGGGCATGCCGTAGACGGCCTGCGCCTGGGTTGCCGCGACCAGTTTGGCGTCGTTGTCCTGGAAGGCATAGACGGCGCGGTTGGCCGCTTCATTCAGTCTCCAGGCCCCGCTCAGGTCGATGACGCGCAATCCGCTTTTGAGCGCCTTCGGCACCCATTCCCGCGATTGCTCATGGGGCGTAGCAAGAAACAGGACCTCAACGCCGCGGCTGGCCAGCAGCTCCCAGGAGAAGGGCTCCAGCTTCAGGCTGCCCGTGCCGTTGCTATTGGCCAGTTGCGGATGAATTTCTGCCAGAGGCACACCGCCGCGCGCTGCATCCTTTTCGTCCACGCGCCCCGCGAAGACCGGGGGCTTGCCCTTGAGGCGGGGATGCCGCACCAGCAGCCGGGCCAATTCAGCGCCCGCGTATCCGGTAACTCCCACAACTGCAGTTTGCACCGTATTGGTCATGATTCCAGCATCGCCTTCAACCGTGATTCAACATCTCCTGCGCGACGATGGTCGGAACAGATGATCAGCACCGTATCGTCGCCGGCCAGGGTGCCCACAATGTCGGTCCAACCCGCATGGTCCAGGGCCGCGGCTAACGGCTGAGCTCCGCCCGTTACCGTAGTCAAAACCACCTGGTTCATCGCCCGCCGAGCGCGAAGCCCAAAGCCTTCCATCATCTCCGCCAGCGAGGGGGGGCTATTGTCCTCGCTTGCTAGGCCGGCGCCATCTGACAAGGTGTAGCCGCCGGGTCCTTTGGAGAGTCGCAACTCGTGAATGTCGCGCGAGAGCGTGGCCTGGGTTACCGCGAAGCCGCGGCGGCGCAGCTTGCGCCGCAGCTCGTCCTGGTTGGCCACCAGGGATTGGGCCACCAGTTCGCGAATTGCATTGTGCCGTAGAATCTTCATCAACCGCTCCCGGACAAACGAGACAGCGCGGACCGCATTAAAGTCCCCGTATGAATAAATATACACCAAAGATGCATAAGTATGCAATACGGGGTCATGCCTGGCGGGAAGCAGGAAGGCGAGAAAGATTTTTTGAGACTGCGACCCGTCCGCGCTGATACACTCTCGGATATTCGCGTCCGAGGTATCCCAGCGTGGCTCAAACGACTCAGATGAAACAAAATCCTTCCCTTTCCACTATCAATGACCTGTTTTGCCGCGTTGCCGCGGCCGCCAACCCCCGCGCCGTGCTCTGGCATGACGAGTTTGGCCTGTGGCAGCCTATCTCTTCCGACCAGATCTACCAGCGGGTTCGAGCGCTGGCCCAGGCATTGCTCGGCTGGGGCGCGCAAAAGGGTGACCGCATCGCCCTGATCGCCGAGAACCGCTGGGAGTGGGCCGTCACCGACTTCGCCACGCTGGCCATTGGCGCGGTGAATGTGCCCATCTACCCCACGCTCACCGGAGAGCAGATCGCCGTGCTGGTGGCTGACGCCGACTGCCGCATTGCCATAGTCTCCACCCGGCAGCAGTTCGACAAGCTGAACGCTGTCCGTGACCTGACCCGGCTCAAACGGATTCTGATGATGGACTCGGCCGTGCCGCCCGATGGGACGGTTACCTTCAACGAGGTGCTGGCCGGGGCCGATGACCGCGGATCCGAACGTGACCCGATCTTCGATGCGCTGGTTCGCTCCGTCGAGCCCAAGGATCTGGCCACGCTGATCTACACCTCAGGGACCACAGGGGAGCCCAAAGGCGTGGCGCTTACCCACGGCAACATCGCCTCCAACCAGAGCGTCGCCGCCCTGGAGTTCGATTTCAGCCCCGCGGACGCATTGATCTCTTTCCTGCCTCTCTCTCATGTCACGGCGCGGGCATTGGATTACGTGATGTACTCCCATGGGGCGCAGGTAGCCTATTGCTCGCACTTCGACAAGTTGCCGCAGGCCATGCGTGAGATTCGTCCCACGGTTTTTGTTGGCGTGCCGCGTGTTTTTGAGAAGATTCGCCAGGAGGTGGAACGCCGCGCCGGGCTATCGCCGGTAAAAAAACGGATCCTTGCCTGGGCGCTGAAGGTTGGCGCCAGACACAGCGACGCGGTTTACGATGGCCGCCAGCCATCATCACCACTGTGGAAGCTGGCCAGCAAGCTGGCTTACTCCAAGGTGCGCGAGGCCTTCGGCGGCAGGGTGAGGATATTTGTCTCCGGCGGCGCGCCCCTGGGCATCGATACTGCCCAATGGTTCGCTTCGGTGGGGATTGCTCTCTGGGAGGGCTATGGGCTGACTGAGACCTCGCCGGTAATCTCTCTGAACACGCCCCTCAGCCACCGCATGGGCGCCGCGGGCATGCCCCTGCCCAATGTCGAGCTGAAGCTGGCCTCGGACGGGGAGCTGCTGGTCCGCGGACCGTCGGTCTTTGGCGGCTACTGGCACAAGCCGGAGGCAACCGCTGAGTCCTTCGACCCGGAGGGCTGGTTCCGCACCGGCGACATCGCTCATATCGACACCGATGGCTTCCTCTACATCACCGACCGCAAAAAGGAACTGCTGAAAACCTCGGGCGGCAAGCTGGTGGCGCCTCAGCCGATTGAAAACAAACTCAAGAACAGCCTGTTGGTAGCGCAGGTGGCGCTTGTGGGCGACAAGCACAAGTTCATCTCGGCCCTCGTCTCGCCCAACTTTGCGGCGCTGGAGGAGTGGGCCCGCCACCACGGCATCGAGGCAAGAGATCGTGCCGAATTGGTGGCCGACAGCCGCGTTGTTGCACTCTATGCCGAGATCGTGCGGGAGGTCAACGGCAGCCTGGCCAGCTTTGAGAGCGTGAAACGCTTCCGCGTGGTGGCCGACGAGTGGTCGCAGGACACAGGCGAACTGACGCCTTCCATGAAATTGAAGCGGCGCGTCATTACGGAACGATATGCGGCCCTGATCGACGCACTTTATGCCGACGAAGCAACCTCACGCGGCGAATAGGGAAGGTCAGGCCCCGGCCCAAACCTTTACCAAACACGGCGCGCTTGTCCCATACGTGGTTCAGGCCGCGGAAGAACGGAGCGCCCCAGGCGCCAACGGCCAGCAGGCTGCCGAATAGAATCACAGCGTCGATCGACAGCCGCCCGGTGCGGGACCAGTAGGCATCCGGCTGCAGGTCCAGCCAAATCGCAAACTCGTCCAGGGTCAGCGCCGCGCCCACCCCATAGCCGATCGACATCAGGCGGCTGAAGAAGATGGAGAGCGGCGAGTGCGACCGTCCCAGGTCCATCAGCCAACCGTAGCCGACCAGCAGCAGGATCAGTATCCCCCACACGAGATGATGAATGTGTCGCCCGTGCACGACCACCCACTGAAACGGCCCCTCGTGATAAACGATCGTCCACACCAGCATGCGGATCCCTACAAAGGTGAACAGGAAGGAGACTGAGGCGAGGAACATGCGCTGCCGAGGACGGTCGGGAATGGTGGAGCGGACCAGGAATCCCAGCCGGGTCAACTGCAGCAGGACCAGCAAAACAACGACGACCAGGCTGGCAAAGGCCAGCAGAAACAGCGCTCCAGTTCCGGGCATACCCTATTGAACCATTCCCGGACCTTCCCAACAAGGGAAAGCGGTCCGAACGAGCGTGAGCGGGGTCACGATTTTTCATTACAGCGACGGAGTAAACTGGGTAAGACGTCAAGTCCTGCATAACCACCCCAGCGACAAGACCTGTTGTTGGGAACCCCGGTGGGCGTACAGTTCGGGGACATATTCTCGGCACGGCTTGAAAGACCGCGCCAACGATGAGGAGATTTTGCGATGCGAGTTGCTTTATTGACCGGCGGCGGCGACTGCCCCGGACTGAATGCGGTGATCTATGCCGCCGTGCGGAAGGGCATCAACCACTATGGCGATGAGTTCATCGGCTTTCTCAGCGGCTGGCGCGGCGTGCTGGACAACAAGTTCATTCCGCTCACGCTGGAGAATATTGACGGTATCCAGTTGAAGGGCGGCACCATCCTGCACTCCTCGCGCACCAACGTGAAAAAGATTCCCGGCGGCATCGAAAAGGTGCAGGAGGTTCTGAAGGCCAACAAGATCGATGCGCTGATCGCGCTGGGCGGCGACGACACGCAGTCAGTGAACCTCTACCTGAGCGAGCACGGCGTGCCCAGCGTAGGCGTGCCCAAGACCATCGACAACGACATCAACGGCACCGACCAGACATTCGGCTTCGACACCGCCGTTATGATCGCCACCGAGGCCATCGACCGCATCCATACCACTGCCGACTCGCACAACCGCGTGGTAGTGGTCGAGGTGATGGGCCGCGATGCCGGCTGGATCGCCTACGCTGCCGGCGTGGCCGGCGGCGCGCACGTGGTTCTGGTTCCCGAGCAGGACGTAGACATCGACCACGTCTGCGCGCTGCTCAAATACAACTACGACCACGGCAAGCATTATGGCGTGGTCGTAGTGGCTGAGGGTTGCCACTTGCCCGAGGTGGGTCAGGTGATCGACGAAGCGGCCAATCTGGACGCCTTCGGTCATGCGCGCCTGGCTGGCGTCGGTGAGGAGCTGGCCAACCTGATCGAGAAGAAGACCGGCTACGAGACACGCTCGGTCTGCCTGGGCCACACACAGCGCGGCGGCGTTCCCACGGCCTACGACCGCCTGCTCGGGCAGCGCTACGGACTGCACGCCATCGACATGGTCCACGACAAGAAATGGGGCCGCATCGCCGTGCTCAGAGGCCTCGACATCGCAGACATCACCATCAAGGAAGCCATCGCGACAAATCGCCGACTCGATCAGCGTTTCTTCGACGTGATCGCCGACCTGGAAGTAAAGGTCTAGCGCCAGTTTCTCTACTATGAGCAAAAAGCCATCCTCATCTCGAGGGTGGCTTTTTGCTATATGTCTGCCGTAGAGTTGGACTGTGCTGTATCGCCCCTACACGCCGCAAGACTTCAACCAACTTTACGCGCTCGAAGAGGCCTGCTTTGAACCTCCCTTTCGCTTTGGCCGAATGTATATGCGGCAGCTTGTCAGCCGCTCGGATGCGGCTACCTGGATCGCTGAGGAGGCCGGTCAAATGGCCGGCTTTGCCATCATCGAGTGGGCCGCTGGGAGTAGCGGTATCAGAGCCTATATTCAGACTTTGGAAGTTGCCCCAGAGGCGCGTGGCCGGGGCGTTGGCCGCGAGCTGCTCAGCCGCATCGAAGGCTCAGCGCGCGCTGCGGGCGCTCGCTTGGTCTGGCTGCATGTCGAGGCCGAAAACTCAGGCGCGATCCGTCTCTATGAGGCGCAGGGCTACCGCTGCGAGAGCCGCAAGGAGAACTACTATCCGCTTGGCCGTGCGGCGTTGATCTACGCAAAACGGCTGGATTCCGAGGCCGCAAGTTAGCGACTTTTTCACTGTTGCGCGTCCAGATGCGAAACCCTCGGCCCAATCAATACCTCCAACTGGTCAGGTCGGCTCCCTTGGGCGCGGTCTTCTGGATGCGGTCGAGGATTTTGGGCAGGTACATGGTGTTGTAATGCAGCCGCGAGTAGGCGTTGGGCTGCGTGGGATCGCCGTTCCAGCAGTGTTCGGCGCGCGGGCCGTATGCCACTTCGCCGCCGTAGGGCGGATTCTTCGTCGATTTCAGGAAGTCTTCCATGAGATAGACAGCATCGTTGAGAAAGTACGTGTCGTCGGAGCCGACATAGATGTGGATCTTGCCCGCCAACTCAGGGCCCAGCTTCGCCCAATCTCGCTCCAGAATCGCTTCCAGATCATAGTGCTGCCGCCAGTACTCGGCAACCTTGTGATCGATTTCGCCGGTCACCTTGTCGTAGATAGGGGCAGGATAGCCGTCCGCGCCCACCGGCCCGAAGACCGCTTGCCACATATCGTACTGCTCGCCGGAGCGGCCATGATCGCCCAGCGCCAGCTCATAGCCGTTGGTCTCTTCGTTGGTGATGAAGGTGTGGCCCAGGTAGTCGCGCATCGCCGGCTGCCCCTCACGCTTGTGCGCGCCTTCCAGGTAATAGAAGTTCTTGTCGGTATAGATGTCGATGTCGGTGTAGGCGTGGAAGTCGACGGGGTCGGGGCAGGCGGCAAAGGCGCCATTGTAGTGCTCCGGATAGAAGACCTGCACGGCCAGCGCCTCCCAGCCACCGGTCGAGCCCCCATACATAAACCGCGCCCAGCTCTGGCCGATGGCGCGAAACTGCTTTTCGATGGCCGGAATCAACTCATTCTCAATCGCGTCGCCGTAAGGGCCCACGTTGGCCGAGTTCACCGCGTAGGAGTCGTCGTAGTAAGGATTGGCGTGTTGAATCTTGATGATCAGCACCCGCGGAAACCCCGGCGCGATCCACTGCTGGTAGAACTTGTACGCCTCCTCCTGCTGGATACGGTTATAACCGGCCAGGTGGAAGCGTTCGTTGTAATCCGGCTTCAGGTTCGGGTCCGGCGGCGTGGTGCGGAAATCGTCGAAATCGTCCACAAAATGGTCGTGAGAGATGATCAGAGGGAAACGGGCGTTGGGGTGCTCGTCGAAGCCCTCTGGCACCAGCACGATGGCGCTCACAAACATCGGCCGCCCCCAGAACCTGGTCAGCGCCGCGCTCTGAATGCGGATGTGGCGAACATACCTGGTGTCAGCTCGCGTGGGGATGGGAGGGATCACCTCGGTGAGCGAGATAGAGATCGAGCCGCCGGGCTTGACCGTGACCTTCATCGGCTTCGAGATGAGGTTGCCGGGCGAGATGTTCCAGTGCTGGCCCTCGCCCTGGTCCGGGTGCAGCTTGACTATCTTGCCATCGGCGCGGTGGAAGGTCTCGTATTTGTTGAGCACGGCCTGGACCGTGTACTCGCCCGGGGGAACGTCCTTGAGGCTGCGAATCGGATAGCCCCACGCAGTGGCATCCACTACCGCGGGCTGTCCGGGCTGCCATCCGTCCACAGTAAGGCCGAAGACGAGTTGCGAGCGCGGGGTGTCGTCGATCTGGTTGCACGGTTTGTCGCTCGGGTCTGTCGAAAGGCACAGCAACAACCGTCCATCAAGAGGCTGGGCGCTGATTTCTTTCGGGAAGGTGACAGAAAACGATTGTGCGGCGAGGGCAACGGGGAAGAGCAGGATGAGGGCGAGGGAGGTTCGCTTCATACCCAAGACTATACAGCGGTTGGGGGTGTAGGGGCATCGCAAAAACGCGATACCCCTGACAGGTTGAGATTACTTACCCTCGGCCTGCGTGTTCTTGATAAACGCGGCCACGCGGTCGTGGAGCTGTTTGAGGCTCGCGTCGTTGACGTAGACCATGTGCCCCGACTCATACCAGTCGTACTCGATGTTTTTGGCCAGCGATTGCGGAATGGGCAGGTGCTTATCCTCGTACTGAGCGGCAAAAAAGGGCGTGGCCAGGTCGTAGTAGCCGCCGTTGACCATGATCTTAAGCCGGGGGTTGGTCTTGAGCGCGCCGGCCAGATCGTTGGCCACATTCAGGCCGAAGGGAATGCCATGGCGCATAAAATCCCAATGTGCGCCCGCGAAGAGCGCTTCGGGCAGATAGGTTTGGCCCTCACCGTACTTCAGATCGCGGCGCACGTAGTCGTTGAAGAGAGAGACGTAAGCCGAGGAGATGGCAGAGCTTTGCGGGTCGTACTCCGCGCCTTCGCTCAGCGGGTCCAAGGTTGGCCCGGAGAAGCGCATGTCGAGCCGGCCGGTGGTCAGATCCTGGTCGTCCTGCAGGGTCTTCTCGAACTCGCCGCCGTTTACCCGCAGATTGGCTTTGAGCAGGTAGGCCACGGGCAAGCCAGTGTACTCGTGCAGCATTTCGGCCACCTGCTGCTTTTCTTCGGCGCCCAGATCGGTGCCCAGGGCCAGCGCGTGGGAGTAGGGGCCCATGGTGAACGCTTCTACGTCTTTGAGGAACGGTTCGAGAGCCGCCGGCTGCTGGGGCAGCTTCTTGTGATACCAGGCAGTGGCCGCATAGGTGGGCAGCGCCAGCGCGTAGGGAAGGTCTACGCCGGGGTTGCCCGTGGGGAAGTCGATGTCGGTGGTGAAGTTGAAGATCTGCGAGAGCAGAATCACGCCGTTCAGGTCGATATTCGTGTGATTCTCCAGAATATTGGCCAGCACAGCGGAGCGCGTGGTGCCGTAGCTCTCGCCAAAGATGTACTTGGGCGAATTCCAGCGGTTGTACCTGGTGACGAACCGGGCGATGAAACGGGCGAAAGCGTTGGCGTCCTCATCCACGCCCCAGAAGGCCTTGTCCGCATCCTTGCCGGTAAGCCGCCCGAAGCCGGTGCCGGGCATATCGATGAAAACCAGGTCGCTGGTATCGAGCAGCGAGTAGGCGTTGTCGACGAGTTTATAAGGCGCGGCCGGCAGGTGCTGGTCGCCGCTGGTGACCACGTGCTTGGGACCGAGCGAACCCATGTGCAGCCAGACAGTCGAACTGCCCGGTCCGCCGTTGTAAAAGAAGGTAATGGGACGGTCCTCGGCCTTCGCGTCCTTCTTGAAGTAAGCCACGTAAAATATTCGCGCAACAGGGGTTGCATCCTTCGGCTCCTTCGGTTCGGATAGCGCAAGCTGGCTACCGGCCTGCGGCTTGCCGTCCAAGCCCAATTGCGCGTCCTGGACGTCGGTCGAGCCAACCGTGAGCGTGCCGGCGATGGCCGTGTAGGCGATGTGCTGGCCGCCCACATCGACTGTGCCTTGCGTCGTAACTTCGGCGGGCGGAGCCTTCTCAGCGGTCTTGTCCGGGGCCTTGTCGGTGGCTGCGGGTTTGGCGGCGGGCGTGTCCTCGTCGGCTCTCAGAATGGCGGGCGCAAAGAAGAGAGAAACTGCAAGCAGGGCGGCGGGGAAGCGGTGGATACGGGGCATTTGGGAGTCTCCAGTAAAGGGGATAGCGTGAAAGGCCAGTATAGAGCCTGTGGCTTAGAATCTTTCCCCAGACTTTCGACTCAGCATTTGGTTGCGAGGATATGCCCCTCACGCGCGTAGTCCAGTAGCTTACCGTCGCGGGTGATGAGACGATAGCCGTAGAGCCGAGCCGTGGCGGCAATAATTCGATCTGCGGGGTCTTTGAGCGGCGTTCCGGGCAATGCCGTTGAGCTGATGAGCAGCCTGGGAGTGAGCGTCGCAAGTCGTACACCAGGCATCGCCAATAAGGTATCAAACCACGATTCTGGCGAGAGTGATAGACTCAGCCGTCCTTTGGCAACCAAAGTTCCGATCTCCCAGGCAGAGAAGGGCGATAGATACACTCCGAGATTTTCCGCTCTTGCGGAGCGAATGGCAGTCCGGCTGGGCGCGGAGAGAGGCTCCCCGCTCATCAGCCAGATTGCCGCGCAAGTGTCGAGCAGAACCGGGCCAACCATTTACTGCTCCGCCTCCCAGATTTCTCCTATGGCCTCGGTCAGATCAACGCCGGGAGCAATCGTGACGGTTCCGCGCATAGCGCCCCAAAGATCAAAGTCATCTTCCGCATCTTCACGAATGGGAACGACGGCGGCAACTGGGCGATTGTGCTTGAGCAGGACAATGCGGTCAGTCTTTCCTTGAGCTACATCGTCGATCAGACCCAGGCACTGCGACTTGAAAGCCGTAACGCCGATAGAGGTTTTGTTTGTCGAAACAGCGGGCATGGTCGTCTCCAATATGGTCCATTCTACATGGTCCATATT
>JBAVYF010000386.1:0-13232 GCA_049698655.1 Occallatibacter sp.
ACGCTGGACATTCCTGCCATCGGCTACGGCATCCGTTACGAGTACGGAATCTTCGACCAGCAGATTCGCGACGGCTGGCAGGTGGAGTCGACCGACAAATGGCTGCGGTTGGGCAATCCCTGGGCGCTGGAGCGGCCTGAAGATGCCTTTGAAGTCAAGTTTGGCGGGCGCACGGAAAAACATACAGACGCCAAGGGACGGATATGCGTCACCTGGATTCCGCAAAAGCTGGTACGCGGGGTTCCGCACGATACGCCCATCCTGGGCTACCGCACCAACACGGCCAACACCATGCGCCTGTGGGCAGCGCAGGCCGTGGAGAGCTTCGACTTCGAGACCTTTAACCACGGGGATTTCTTCGGCGCGGTGCATGACAAGGTGGCGAGCGAGAACATCTCGAAGATTCTTTACCCCAACGACGAGGGCATCCAGGGAAAGCAGTTGCGGCTGGAACAGCAGTTCTTCTTCGTCTCCTGCAGCTTGCAGCACATCCTCAAGATTCAGGCCGCGCAACACCGTCCGCTGGCCGAGCTGCACCGCAACTTCGCCATCCAGATGAACGACACGCATCCGGCCATCGCGGTGGCGGAGCTGATGCGGTTGCTGGTAGACGAGCACGGGATGGAGTGGGACCCGGCCTGGCATGTGACTGAGAACGCGCTCTCCTACACCAACCACACGCTGCTGCCGGAGGCGCTGGAGCAGTGGCCGCGGAGCCTGTTTGGAGCGCTACTGCCGCGGCACATGGAGATCATCGACGAGATCAACCGCCGCCATCTGGAAAATGTGCGCTTGAAGTTTCCCGGCGATGAGGGGCGCGTGCAGAGGCTATCGCTCATCAACGAAGATGGCGAGAAGTTCGTGCGCATGGCGCACCTGGCCGCGCTGGGAAGCCACGCCATCAACGGCGTGGCCGCGCTACATACTGAACTGCTGAAGACCCATGTCCTCAGCGACTTCTACGCGCTGACGCCGGAAAAGTTCAGCAACAAGACCAATGGCGTAACGCCCCGGCGCTGGATGCGGCTGAGCAATCCGCGGCTGGCGCACCTGCTGACCGAGCGCCTGGGTTCGGGCTGGGTGCAGGATCTGGAAAAGCTGCGCAAGCTGGAGCCTCTGGTCGATGATCAGGAGTTCTGCGCGGAGTGGCGTGCCATCAAGCGGCACAACAAGCTGCAACTCTCCGCGTACATCCACGACCGGCTAGGCATTTCCGTCGATCCGGATTCGATCTTCGATGTGCTGGTGAAGCGGCTGCACGAATACAAGCGGCAACACCTGCTGATTCTCCACATCCTCACCCTCTACAAGCGCATCCAGCGCGAACCGGATGCGGAGGTGGTTCCCCGGACCTTTATCTTCGGCGGAAAAGCGGCGCCGGGCTATCGCATGGCCAAGTTGATCATCAAGCTGATTCATTCGGTGGGCGAGGTCATCAACTCCGATCCGCTGGTGCGGGGCCGGCTGAAGGTGGTCTTCCTGCCCAATTACAGCGTGAAGCTGGGGCAGAGGGTCTATCCCGCGGCTGATCTGAGCGAGCAGATTTCGCTGGCCGGCAAGGAAGCCTCGGGAACCGGCAACATGAAGTTCGCCATGAACGGCGCGGTCACCATCGGCACGCTGGACGGAGCCAATATCGAAATCCGCGAGGAGGTAGGCGCGGAGAACTTCTTCCTCTTTGGGCTCACCACCCCGGAGGTAGAGAACCGCAAGCGGGAGGGCTACAATCCGCGCGCGATCTTCGAGGCCAACCCCTTGCTCCGTGAGGTTCTCGACTCGTTCTCCAACGGCGAATTCTCGCGCGGCGACCGGACGCTCTTCGAGCCGCTGGTGAACTCCCTGCTGACCGCCGACGACTACATGCTGCTGGCCGATTACCAGGCTTACGTCGATTGCCAGGACCGGGTGAGCGCGGCCTACAAAGACCAGGAAGCGTGGACGCGGATGTCGATTCTGAACGTGGCGCGCATCGGCAAGTTCTCCAGTGACCGCGCCATCCGCGACTATTGCGCGGATATCTGGAAGACCTGGCCAGTGAAGATACAGTTGTAGGGTTTTCTGGGTAATTTTGGGTTCGTGGATTCCCACCCTAGCCGCAAAAACAAGAACGCGGAAGGATGGGGCACCCTCAGCTTATGGCGTTTTCAAGGGTGCGCAACCCGCCGATACGACTGCGATGAACGGGGCACAGCGTCTTATCGCTCATGGTTGTCTGATGACCGGGCCACCTGCCGGGCTACTTTTAACTTCACACGGTGCTGTGGACTTGGTCATAGTTTCGGATTGCCTTTCATGATGGCCAAACATCATCTGGAATAGGTATTTTGCATTCGAAGTACAGTGACAAGGAGTTGAAGGCATAATCCTACCATCTAAAGATATGATTGTACATGGCGAGCAAGCAGTGCAGTGCGGCATTGCCATGAAGACTGCTGCGAAGAAGGTTAGTACGAGTAACAGCACAAATAATGCAAATCGGCCTTTCTTCTTAGTAAATCTGATTAGCATGTCACTTACCCCCCGAATAGAACGTTTGCCAACTGCCATTCGGAATTGTAACATCCCCTGTCGATAACCAATTGGTAGCCCAGAAAGGTTGGATTCTTGCTGGCTGCCAGAGTAATATATCGGTGGGAGCACTCACATTTACACCCAATGCATTGGCAAGTTGCTGAGCGAACGAGTTCGCTCCTTTGCCCGTAGAGCACGAGCGGAGATCAATTGGTTGATGTTTCCAATTTGGATCCTTTTTGATGTAATCCGCGAGCTGTTGAGGATAGTAATGCTCGCCATTTGGTCCTTCAATATAACCCGCAGAACTTCCGTTAGTATAAACAGCGCCATGGGCAGCCACCGAATAAACACCGCTGGGATCCCAGCCATTCGCCAGTTCCCAATCAACCGTATCTGTTGTTGGATTTATAAGGTTCAGGTCTGCAAGTCCAGAGGGATCAATAAGGTTTGTTGGATTGTCGCCGACGTACACGTACAGGTTGTTCCCGCTGCCCAGTCTGCCCAGCGGATCGGGCTCGATGTAGCGGCCCAGTCCGGGTGCGTAGTCGCGGAAGCCGTTGTGGTTCCAGCCGCTCTCAAGATCGAAGTACTGACCTGGTAGACGCAGGTTCTGCGTAATTGTGCCGCTGACCGAAGACGTTTGCCCGAAAGGATTGTAGCTTGCCTTCCAGGCAACTGCCTGATTGCTGTCGGTGGCAAGCTGCGGCGTGCCCAGCAGATCGGTGTGCAGGTAGTAGACCGTCGAGCCGTTGAGCACGGCTACGGGCCGGCCGTTCAGGTAAATGTAGTCAGCCTGCGCCACGCCGGAAGCATTGGTCTCTTCCAACAGCATGCCGTCCTGTCCGTATTGATAGATCTCTCCGTAAGAACCAGAGACAGTTTTGATCAAGCGCTGTCCGAAGCCGTCGTAGGTGTAGCTTGCCAATGCTCCGCCTGCGGCGTTCACTGCCGAGAGTTGAGCGCTCTGGTTGTAGCTGAGAGATGTAACGTATTGGCCTGCCGGAGCTTGAATGCCAGGATTCAGACTGGCGATTCTGCCATCGGCAGTATATCCTATCGCCTGCGTGACGACGCCTCGCATACTGATCGTCGCGAGCTGATCGCTTCCGGTTCCATATCCGTAGTTCGTGGTCGTGGCGCCGAGCGTCTCGCTCAACTGGTTACCATCCTTGTCATAAGTGAAGCCGAAACTTCCGTAGCACCCCACCGCACAGCTCCCCACTGCATGGCTCAGACGCTGGAGGTTGTCGTAGCTAAGGCTCCGGCTGTTGCGGGAGTTGACCGCATCGGTGATCGTTTGCACATTGTTTGTGGAATAGTAGGCGTAGGCCAGATTTTGGAGTCTCGAAGTACCAGCATCGGTGATTCCCGTCAAACGGTAGTCCCAATCGAAGCCGAGTGTCTCGGTAATGCCGTTGCCATAGGTGAGCGCGGCATACGGTCCAAATGGCTCATAGGCAACGTTGGATACGACCGGCGTGTTCGTTCCGCCGTTGGGTTGTGCTGCTACTGCCGTGATCCGGCCCATGATGTCGTGGGTATAGCTGACCGTGGTATCCGACGGATAGGTGATCGAAGCAATTCGATTGGCGGCATCATAAGTATATGCCGTCGTGAGGACGGCCGCGCTGGTGGTGCGTGCGTCGGCGAGCAGGTTGCCAAGCTGATCATAGCTACGGGAGAGCGTTCCGGCTGCATCCGAAACCGAAGTCAGCCTTCCGATACCGGACCCGTGCCCGCTCTGATCATACGTGTAGGTGACATTTTCCGCACTGTCGGACGGGAAGGTCTTTGTCAAAACCCGGTCCAGGGCATCGTAGGTGTATTGCGTCACAGCGCCTGTAGCAGCAACGCGCTTGATCCGGTTGGCAGCGCTGTCGTAGTTGTAAACGGTTGTCCCGGTATTTGGGTTGTTTTCCTGAATCAGGTCGCCGAATCCGTCATAAACGTACGCGGTCGCGACTCCGGTGGGAGCGGTAACGGTCAGCGGACGGTCATGGGCATCATAGCTTGTTCTCGTGATCCCGCTGGCCGGGTCAGTGATCTGGCAGAGACGGTTCAGCGCGTCGAACGAGCGCTGTGTCATGTTGCTGGCCTGGTCGGTTGCCGTGACCATATTGCCCACTGCATCGTAGGTAAAGGACGAGGTCTGGTTCGATGCGCCAATGTCCTGCAACATCCGCCCGAGTGCGTCAAACGTATTCGAATGCTGTCCCGTCGCAGTGCCCGAAGCGTTCAGAACAATGGAGGACGTGCGATCGCCAAGCGCATCGAGAGTGTAAGAAATCTTTTGGCCGAGCAAATCCGTGATCGCTGTGAGGCGATGGGCAGCATCGTAGGTGTACGTCAGACCGGAACCGTCAGGCTGTGTGACGCTCGTTAGATTCTCCGCCGCATCGTAACCGTAGGTTGTCGTGCGGTTGCCTGCAGAAGTCATCACCGTGCTGGTAAGAAGATGTTGGCGCGGATCGTAGGTGAGGTTGGATGTCACGCCGTTTGGATCGACAATCGTCACCGGGAATCCTCCCCCGGTGTGACTTGTGATGGTCGTCTGTTGATTCAGCGGGTTCGTGATCCCCGTCAGTGCTCCGGTCGAATCGTAAGCGTACGTAGTCTTCTCGACCACGTCGGTGCGCGGACTCTGCACAGAGGCGAGCAGGGAATTCTGCCACGTGTACTGCCAGACACGCGTAGAACCATTCGTAGTATCCGTCAGCGTCTTGGTCAGCACATTGCCGCTGCCGTCGTACGTAAAGGCCGTCGTCAAGCCTGGTGTGGTCATCGTATCCGGCAAGTGAACCCACGTCGGGTCGTACGCAATCGATGTTGTACGCGCTACGGAACTGCCGACTGCTTCATTGATTGTCGTCGGATCGCCGTGATTGTCATTGATGTAAGTGGTCTGAGTGCCGTTCCAGTCCGTCTGGCTGCTTAAGTAGCCGTTCGAGTCGTAAGCGAACGTCTCGGTTGCCGCCGCCGTGGTGCTCGTTGCGGCGCGTGAGACATTCGTAATCTTGAAATCGTTCTGAAGATAAGCCAACGTATAGGTGTCGGTCACTCCAAGTGCATTTGTCACCGTGCGCGTATTGTTAGTGTCGTTATAGGTAACCGTCGTCAGGTTTGCAAGGCCTCCTGTTTGGCTCGTGAGCCCGCGCTGCATGCTGTCGTACATCCAGCTTTTGTAGGTTGCTCCATTTTCATCCTGGATGCTTGTCAATGCATAGGGAAGATTAGCGTTTTGGTACAGATACTGCTGACTCGTTGGAGGACTCGTTGAATAGGACACAGAGGCGAGCTGATCATTGGTGTAGTAGATGCTGTTGTATCCATACGTCAGAACCAGACCATCCGGGGTCGCAACAGTGGAGACGGTCCCATTGGAATACGTGAATGTCAGTTGGCGATCATAAGAATCTGTCACGGTTGTGAGCTGGTTGTATAGATTATAGGTCATTGTCTGCGTATATCCGTTACGCAGCGCAATGCTCTGGAGAAGACCAAACGTGCCGTCATAGACTTCAGTCGTATCGTTGTGGTCTGTCAGGGTCCAGGTCGTTCCCGATTGCGTCAGCGTGTAATCTATGTCCCCATCGGTGACCCAGGAACCTCCGGTGTAGTTGAAGTTGATCTCCTGACCGTCAGGGCGTTCTGCGGTAATTAGGCTGCTGGAAATAAACTGCAAATAGCGATCGTAATTCGAGCGCCAATTCGAGCCAAGGTCGAAGGCGTATGTTCCCGACATTGAAATACTATTGTAATAGCGAATATAGCTTAGCTTATTCTGGCCGGCGGTTTCGTAGTCGGTGACTTGTTCAAATACATTACCTGAAGAAACATTGATGGGATCGCCGACGCCGTCACATCCGGGAATGTCGCAGGGATTACCAATGTTCTTCCCTAGGCCGATGATCTGCACTGTGATCCCCTGGTTGCCGTCCGGATCGGTGCAAGGGCTGCCTGCTGCGACGGTCGCTGGCTTGGCATTGGCGCTCTTAGCGGCCCGAACGACCAGCGGGAAGAAGACGGCCGCCGTTACGCAGGCCGTCTCAGTGGGGTCACTGGGATCGGGCGTCACGATTGCCATGATCTGCGTTGAGCTTTGGCTGTTAACGCCAAGCGAAACCGATCCGGTATCCACGTTCACCCGGACAACGACTGGGCAATTTGCTCCCTCAAGGCCGACAGTGGAGCTCAAGTTGGTTCCCGTGATGGTGACGTTGTTATAGGTTTGCCCTGCAAACCACACGTCAGGAGTTATGGAGGTGATGGTTGGTGTTGGATGGTTGCTGCAGAGGTCGATAGCGTGGCAAACGGCTGGAGAAAACAGCAATAAAAGCGTGGCGGCGTGGAGGAGTGGCCCTGGAATTACCCCCAATTTACCCAAGAACTTGCGCATCGGTCGTTCCTTTCGTGGGTTGGCTGCGAGCCGGAAGCGGGAAGCGGCTCGGCGCAATTGTAACCCGCTGGCGCGCGACTGCATTACAAAAGAAAAACACTTTGGTAATGCTGTCTGAGCGGCTTTCCCTGGCGGAGTGTACGCATTCCGAGCGCAGTCCAGAACTCGCGGTCAACCCGTCACAGCCCCAACCCATTTTTTTGTGCGAAACTGGTTGGTCCGGGAAATGGCTGGGAAATGATGGCCTGTTCCGGGAGGACCGCAGTATGCCTGTTCTTCGCTCCTTTTTTATCGCACTCTCTCACAATCGCCCTCTTCGCCGCTTCAGCGAACACTCCCGGGTGGGCAAACGGCTCAGTTCCCGGTTCATTGCCGGCATGGAGATTGACGACGCCCTGCGCGTGGCCGAAGAGGTCAACAAGCAGGGCATGGCCGTTTCGCTGGACTCGCTGGGCGAGAGCGTGACTTCAGAGGCCGAGGCGCGCGCCGCCGCCGAGGTCTATCACAAGCTGCTGGATGCGATTGCAGCGCGCAAGCTCAATGCCAACATCAGCATGAAGCTGACGCAGATGGGGCTGAACCTTTCGCCTGCCCTGGCCGAGAGCATCGCCGATAGCGTTGCTCAGCATGCCGCCAAGACCGGCAGCTTTGTTCGCATCGACATGGAAGACTCGTCGCTGACGCAGGTGACGATGGAGATCGTCAAGCGGCTGCACGCCAAGCCTGAGTTGCGCGAGGCGATTGGAATCGTGATCCAGGCCTACCTTTTCCGTTCCCAGAAGGACATCGAAGACCTGATAGCCAACGGTATTCGCGTGCGGCTCTGCAAAGGCGCCTACCAGGAGCCTGCCGAGATCGCATTTCCGCGCAAGGCGGATGTGGACGCAAACTTTATCAAGCTCGCCAATATGCTGCTGGCGAGCCCGGTCTATCATGGCCTCGCGACCCATGACGATGTCATGGTCGCCGCGGCCAGGAACTACGCCAGCACACACGGGATCGACCCCAGCCATTTTGAGTTCCAGATGCTCTACGGAATTCGCCGCGACCTGCAGCGCAAGCTCGTCCAGGAAGGCTACAACGTGCGAGTTTATGTTCCCTTCGGCAACGATTGGTACCCCTACTTCATGCGCCGGCTGGCCGAGCGGCCGGCGAACGTGCTGTTTTTGGCCAGGAACTTTTTCCGTTTCTAGGGCGGCCGACTGTGCTTTAAAAGGCGCGGATTCTGTCGGGGTTAAAACCCCGACCTGCCAGCAGCGTTCTTCCAAAACAGGGGTGGAAAGCAGAGTTATTGCGAGTCAAACTGACTCTACGGAATCGATCTTCCTGGCGATTTCGGCGGTCAGGGTTTCGAGCGAGGAATGGAAGAGCCTGCGTTCTCGCGCGGGCAGTTCGTCCAGCAGATCGGGAAACGGCGTGACCTCGCAGCCGGGAAACGCGGCGCAGCCGGCCATGTCGGCCATGCGGCAGCTCACGTTGATCAAATCGGCCATGCCCCAGGAGCCCTCTTTCTGCCGTGGCGCATGATGTGCGGAGACGATGGGTTCAAACTCCGAGGGCATCTTCCAATCCGTGATCAGTTGCCGGCCGGCCTCGCAATGATCCCATCCGAACAGCTCCCGCTCGGCCTTTAGAATGCCGGTTGGAGAGCCGCTGTGAACCCCCAGTAGGAGACAGTACTCCCTGGGTCGGATCACGGCCAGCGCCAATCGCCCGATGTCGTGCATGACGCCTGCGGTGAACGCAACGTCCCGGTTCAGGAAGCCCACGGAAGCAAGTTGATCGGCAATCAGGGCACAGGCCAGGTTGTGGCGCCAGATGGCCCGCATGCAAGGCTGGCTCAGTGCCTTGCCCATATACGCTCGCACGCCGACTGTCAGGCAGAGCCCTTGCAGATTATTGGCGCCCAGCACCGCGATCGCCTGCAGAATGCTGCTGGCGGGAAACCGCGGAGCATACAAGAGCGAATTCGCAATGGTGAGGACTTCGCTGGCAAAGGCCGGATCGGACGAAATCAACTCACTCAACTCGTGCAGTTGCACGTTCTCATTATTGGCCAGCTGCAGAACCCGAAGGGCGACCTGCGGGAAAGGCGGAAGGCGGAGATGTGCCCAGGACGGAGTGACCGCCTCTTCTCTGCGCCTCTCTTTCTGCAACATCGGAGTCTCCCGTTGTATAGTGCATCCGCTAAAGCCAGCGTTTCATTTGCGATGTCGCGCCCAGTAAGAACAACTTCTTGAGAGCGGCAAACCGAATGCTTGTACAAGTCTTTTCGGCACGCGGCAAGATTCCTTCAGCCGACTGCGTTGAATGTGTGAAATCTAATGATTGCGACGGCGGAGGGTTCTATTTCATTGCCGAAACGGGGCCTGCGCGATGGGCAGATTTGCGCATCAGAACTCGCGGGAGCGGCGTTGCAGCGCGCGGAGAAGTTTATTGCGCTGTCCAGGTCTTTCCATCCGCGCTTACCCAGAGAGAGCCACCATCGTTTTTCAATTCAAATTCTCCGGCGGGCACGGTGTTGCCGCTTTGCACACGCACTTCGATAGCGCGTCCCGTCCATTGCCGGGCGACCTGTTCCCAGTGCTGGCCGGAGTCGTTGCTCAAGAACAGCGCGCCTGCCAGGTCGATTTCCAGCTTGAGATGCCCGGCGGTTGCGGTGGAAAGAGCCGCCAGGCCGCTGGGCAGCTTGGGCGGATTCTCCTTGTGGGCGGCAGCCAGTCCGGCCGTCGGCTGCTGTATGCCGATGTCGAAGCTGCCAGCCGGAGCGGACTTCTTTGCCATGCGTGGCGCCGCTGAATAAGCCGAACCACCCCGGGTGGCGCGAGCAGCGTCCATCTGTTCCAACATGCGCTTCTGTGAAACCTGCGAGGTATTTGCGCTGGCTGAGAGCGCGCCGGCCAACTGCTGCCGTTCCTGCTGCCAGGCTGTAACTGCGGGCTCAGGTTGGAAGCGCGCCGCAGCCACAGGTTGTGGCGCGGACTCTACGGAAAGCGTCGTGACAGCATGGCTCGACTCGGCCGAGGCTGCGCTTGTGCCCGGCTCAGCCGGGATCGCGGCTGAAGGCGCAGCCGCTGTAGAAAGCTCCTGCGACGGCCCGCGACGCGCCTCAAATTCAGCTTTTCTGGCAGGGGAGTTCGCCGCGAGTGCAAGAGCCGGCTTGCGCGCCGCTGCCTCGCTTGCCTGCTGCTGCAGGGCGGGCGTGGGCACAGCCTCTTCACTTTGCGGCACGGCCTTCGCCATCTCCGGCGCGTGCTCCGTGTGCCTCGGATGAAAGGTAACCACCAGCGCCAGCGCCGCCGCCAGCGCTGCGGCCGGAACCCAGGCAAAGCGCCAGCTCCTGTACCATGCTTCGGACGGCATCGCGGGCCGGGCCGCAGAAGCCAGGGCTGGAGCCTCCGCGTCCGCTGCGGCCTGCTGCGCCAGGTAAATCACCTGCCGGCAACGGCCACACTTGGCGATGTGGGTAAGAATCTCTTCGCGCTCCGGTGCGCCGAGCGCCTGCTCGACAAAAGCGTTGAGGCTGTCGGCGTCGGGGTGAAGACCGAGTTGGGGGGTAGAGTTCACGGTGCCGCCTTCTCTTGGAACGCTTCTTGTGAAGAAATTTGCAGTATTTTCTTCAGATTCAGATCCAGATCGCGCGGATCGGCGCCAAGCGCCTCTTGAGCGGCCCGCTTGTTCAGGCCTAGACCTTGCAGATACATAAAGATTTGCTTCCTGAGGTCGCCGACCACCCGGCGCAGCTTGCGGCTGACCGTTGCTTCATGGACGTGAAGCACCCGGCCGATCTCCAGCAGGGTTCGCCCATCCATGTAGTAAGCGGCCAGCAGAAATCGCTCCTCCGCCTGCCGCCGCCCAAGAACGTCTTCGATCGCTTTACCCAAAAGAAGCAGTTCGGCTGGAAGCGTTTCCGGCTCGGGGTCGGGAGCCGGAGGTTCATAGCCGTCCGCCGGATCGTCAAGCGGAAGCTCTCGGCGGGTGCGGCGGTGATGGTCCACGTGGCGCTGGGCAAGCGTGGTGCGGAGCCAGCCCATCAGCGAGCCTCGCCCCTTGTAGGAGTCCAGCGGGCTGTGCCGGACGCCGTCGCGCGCCGTCAGCCCGTAAAGCTCCGCATAGAGTTGATCGGCCAGCTCGCGTCCCAGGGTTTCGCTGCCGGTAATCGCAACAGCGGCGCGCGTCAGCGGCTGCCGGTAGACGGCAAGGAAATGTACCCATGCGCCCTCGTGGCCGTTTGCACAGGCACGCGCCAGCACCAGATCGGCAAGCCGGAGACTGCGAAAAAAAACGGCTTGTTGCCGCCGTGAAGCTGCCGCTCCCGGCACCAGGCCGTAATTCTGCGCCGTCCCAATGCGCTCCAGGATGCGGCTGAACTCCACCTGTTCGAGGCCGTAGGCGGGCGCGCCGCTCTCGCGCCATAGCTCATCCAGCAAGCTGCCCGCCAGCGGACTATGGATCCGCTCCGGCACGGCGGATATGCCGGCCGCGGGACTCGCTTCGACGGGTTGGGAGGGCGTAATCCCCACGACCTCAAGATACGCTATAACGGCCCATTAAAAAAACTCTGCAAGAAACCGGCCGGGCGGCGTTCCTGATTCATAAGCCGGCGATTACTCCCGGCGGAGGAGAGTTATGAAGAATCTGGGCAGGTTGGGACTGGCGGGCGCTTTGCTGTTGGCGCTCACGGCGTTTGTCGAGCAGAGTGGAGTGAAGGCGGCAGGCGGGCCGCAGGAAACGGCGAGTGGTTCTTACCGGGTATTGGCCCCCATCGAGAGCGGCAACCTTCTCTTGTTCCCAGTCGTCCGCGCCGGCGGCAAGTCCGGGGTCCCCGGCGACAGGTCTTCGTCGCTGGGGTGGAAGTCTCCCGGCGCAACGCCGTTTCTCACCCCATTTATCACTCTCGACGAAGGCATCCGGAGCGGCGAGGTGGAAGTGACCGAGGCCGGCCGGGTTCGGGGACTGGTGCGGCACAGGGGAACGGTCGGCGTTCCACCATACCAGGACGACCGTTTTCGCGGAGCTCCGGAACCGGATGTGAGTCCCTATCGCGGAGACGAAGTGAATACGCTGGTGCTGGTCAACCACTCCGACAAGCCTCTGCTGCTTCTGGCGGGCGAGATCGTGACCGGTGGCAAGCAGGACCGGGTGATCGCCAAGGACCGCATTGTGCCGGCCGGCGGCGATCCTATTGATCTTGGGGTCTTCTGCATCGAGCCGGGGCGCTGGACTGCGAGCTCGTCCACCTTCGGCGCGGCGGCCAAGGCGCCTGCCCACAGCTTCATGGTGCAGCCCAGCGTGCGGGAGCGGGCCATGGTCGCCAAGGACCAGCAACAGGTATGGGATTCGGTGAGGGGAAGCATCAGCCAGATGGCGGTCGCGTCTTCTCCTTCCGCCAGCACGGCGATGGACGGCGGATCGGGTGCGGGGTATCCCCGCAACATGGGAACCACCAGCTACGCAAGGGCTATGGAAGACAGCTCGGTCAGCGCCAAGGTGGATGAGGCCGCGGCGCCCGTGATGAAGTCGCGGGACCAGGTGCTGGCCCAGCTTCGCAAGGAAGATGCTATCGGCGTGGTGGTGGCCGTGCGTGGCGAGATTGTGTGGGCCGACCTCTTTGCCTCGACTGACCTGCTCAGCCGTTATTGGACCAAGCTGGTCCGCTCCTATGCCGCCGAGAGCCTGACAGAGGGCGAGACGCACGCCGCGCCCACCCTGACCGATGCGCAGCGCTTTCTCGACGCTCCCTCGGGAGGCACGGAAACCAGCGAGGGCGATGTGGGCGTCTATCGCTACCGCGAACTCCGCTCCGGCGGCACGGAAACCTTTGTGCTGGAATCGTTGCTGCCGGGGACCGGCTACGACGTGCACATCAGCAAGTTGCGGTTGAGGAACACGGAAGCTCGCATCAAGCCGCCGCGCCCTTACTCCCCGCAGATCTACCGCTGATTGCCGGATTTCGTTCGTCCCGCGCAGAGCTGGGCGCCCCAGGTCTTCCACCCCGCAGACAAAGACCTGTCTGCGGGGGCTTTGGTCTCGATTCTGAGACTTGGCATAACTCGTCCCAGGCGCGACCTATACTTTCTGCCCCATGCGCGCCAGCCGCGGAACCGCAATCAGGGTGATCGCGAACAGAAAGATGGAGGCTGCGATGAACTCTAGGCGTCCCTGGCGCAGGTCCTCAAACAGCAGCTTGGCCGCAACCAACGCCAGCGTAGCGTAGGCGATGCGGGTCAGCTCGATGCGGCGCCAGCGGGAGCCGGCAAAGGCCAGCGCAAGGGCCAGGGCGCAGAGGGCAAGCGTGCGGATAAAGGCGATGGGATGAGCC
>JBAVYF010000387.1:0-1842 GCA_049698655.1 Occallatibacter sp.
GTGGTGTCCCTTCAGCAGATCGCTCGGAAGCTGAAGAGTACCCAGGATACCATCTGGAGTCCTATGATCCTAAACGGCACTGGATTTGGGCCAATGGCCAAATCACTCGCTGATTATGGCAAACTATATGCCTCTGTTACGTTTCCTGTGGGTAGCCGGCTTTTCCCCAGTCCCGCCGGCCCCTATCTCCAGCACCATTGAACAAACCTGTTGTTGTGCCGGTGGAGTTGTGGGCGCGAGGCCCGAGAGTGTGGTCAACCTGTGGGCCGCGCCGCCGAGAGGCTCGTCGATGGCACGGTAGCCGGGCGGCGCGGTCCAGGGGTTGTCCACACGTCCTGCAGGGCTCGGGCCGGTCCGCAGGACGCGTCCACAAATCCACAGGCAGTGCGCATGAGGGTGCTGCCATGACTGCTGCGTCGTCGTCCTTGTTTACTGTCGCGTTGGGCCTGCAGGCCCCCTGGGAAGTGGCGGGCGTCGCCTTCGATCCCGGCGCGGGGCGCATCGACTTCCAGGTCGCCTTCGCGCCGGGAACGCGCTTCGCCTGCCCGCACTGCGGCGCGGAACGCCAGCCGGTGCACGACACCCTCGAACGGGAGTGGCGGCATCTCAATTTCTTCCAGTACCAGGCGTATATCCGCGCCAAGGTGCCGCGGGTACGCTGCGGCGCCTGCGCCAAGACCACCCAGATTCCGGTGCCTTGGGCGCGTCCCAACAGCGGGTTCACCCTGCTCATGGAGGCCCTGATCGTCACCCTGTGCCAGGCCATGACGGTGCGTCAGGTCGCGCAACTGCTGGGGGTCAGCGACATGCGCATCTGGCGCACCCTGGACTACTACGTCGAGGGTGCGCGCGCCCAGGAAGACTTCTCCGCCGTTGCGGCCGTCGGTTTGGACGAGACTGCGGCGCGGCGCGGGCACGAGTACATCAGCCTGTTTCACGACCTGGACGCCGGGCGCTTGCTGTTCGCCTGCGAGGGGCGCAAGGCCGAGGCGGTGGCACAGTTCGCCGACGACCTCGAGGCCCACGGGGGCTGTGCCGAGAACGTCCGCGCGGTCTGTATCGACATGTCTGCCAGTTACCGCGCCGGGATCGCCGAGCATCTGCCTTGGGCGGAGGTGACCTTCGACGAGTTCCACGTCATCCAGCTGGTCAACAAAGCCGTCGATGAAGTCCGCCGCCAAGAGGCCAAGTCCACCCCCAGCCTCAAACGCAGCCGCTACCTGTGGCTCAAGGACACGCAGGACTGGACCCCCCGGCAGATCGCCCAGTACACCGATCTCAAGCGCCTGAACCTCAAGACCCACCGTGCCTTCCGCATCAAAGAAGCCGTGCGCGAGATCTTCCGCACCGCCCCCGATCGCACCGCCGCCGAACCGCTGTTGGAACAGTGGTACCGCTGGGCGCGCCGCTGCCGCCTCGAACCCATCAAGCAGGTCGCCAAGACCCTCAAGGATCATTGGCAGGGACTCCTCAACGCCTTCGACTCCAAATTGACCAACGGTCGCGTCGAAGCCGCCAACTCGCTCATCCAGGCGGCCAAGGCCAAGGCCCGCGGCTACGGCACCACCAAGCATCTCATCACCGTCGCCTACCTCGTTGCAGGTAAGCTCGTCCACCTGCCGGCTTCCCCATTCAAACGCGTCGCGTGTGCATAGGCCAACAGCATGCATCTAAAGCGTCAGACTCTATGGCCACACCAAACGTAAGAGAGCCAAAAAATCCAAGAAATGCTCTCGGCTTCGCCCAACGGTTTTGTTGACAAGGAAGAAGCTTACCGAAGGTCGCGGAAGGCTTCAAAGAGAAGCACGCCTGGCCAAGCGAACTTACGGAGCGTGAGAAAAC
>JBAVYF010000388.1:0-2390 GCA_049698655.1 Occallatibacter sp.
CTCCTCGACCCCTGACCACAAACCCTCCGCGGAACTCACTGTCAGCAAAGGAAAGATACCACTAGCATTCAGGCTGGCCCCACTCATCAACGAGAACCTCAGTCACGCGAGACGCAGCTTTGAAAAATTCGTTGTTGGCGGCATCCAGCATTTCGTCCGGAATTTTTGTGTCTCCGATTTCCATACGGGGATAGTATCACAGTTGAGTAAGTTTGCAACATACTAATTTTTGGAAATTCTACTTGCGCTCCTAGTCACAGACGCGACCGCTTCACTTCCTGGCGCCGGCGTGGCTCGGCATCCGACCCGGATGGGACCACTCGGATCCGTTACCGGGGATCATGCGTCTGGCCAGTCGTATCGGCGCCGACGCGTCTAATTAGACTCTTAGGCATGCCAGCGATTGTCTAGCTGTGGGTGTGGATAGATCTACTTGGACGCGGATCGATCCCCCAGCGTGCGCATCGATAGCCTGTAGCCTAGCTGGACGCAATCTAGCAACTCACCAGCCAGAAGAACGGCATCAGCGCCCTTGGCCTCCAGCGCGTGTTGGGGCTGGGGAGCTACAAAACAGCCTGGGCGTTATTGCATAAGCTGCGCCGGGCGACGGTTCGTCCAGGCCGCGACCGCCTGTCGGGCATAGTGGAAGTTGATGAGACCTATTGGGGTGCCGAGGAATCAGGTCTGATCGGGCGGCTGAGCGTGAACAAGGCGATTATCGCTGCGGCGGTTGAGGAGGACGGCAGAAAAATCGGCCGCGTCCGGCTACAAACGATCCCGAATCTGACGCGAGCAGCCTTGCATGGTTTTATCGCCGCATCAGTTGAGCCCGGTAGCACCGCGCGGACCGATGGTTTCAAGTCCTATCTGGGGCTGGACGGTTATGTCCACCAGCGTCATGTGCAAACAGAACAGCCGGAAGAAGTACGCGTGCTGCCTCGCGTGCATCGCGTCGTTGGACTACTGAAACGCTGGTTGATGGGAACCCGCCAGGGCGCGGTGTCTGGCGAGCATCTGGACGATTATCTCAACGAGTTCACCTTCCGCTTCAACCGCCGCACTTCGGCGTCACGCGGCAAACTGTTCTACCGGCTGGCACAACAAGCTGTTCAGATTGAGCCAGTTCCATTCGCGAAACTGGTGAAACCACAACCCATTGTATCTGGTGGCGTCAAGTAAATAGCTAGATTGAGCTTAATTTCCCCGCGGAGGCGCTGTAATGCGGATCACTATTAGTTGGGATTCCTTCAACGGGCGGCGATACAGCCGCCCGTGGGTGGCGCGGATTACAGCGTGGCCGGTTGGATCGCGCCCTGCTATTTCATGGGGCGACTATTTGGGCAACGATTCTGGTGGCGAGCTTGAGATTGAGGCTGCTCCTGGTGATGTACTCCACTACGGGCAAAAGGATGGGCGTGGCAATGGCACAATCAACCGCTACGCCATTGTGTTGGAGGATGGATCGTGGCTTAAAGTGAGCGAGCCAAACGCTAGCCTCTACTACCACGAGGCTAAGTGATGCGGAATCAAAGAAATGGGAGTCAAGTACGTAAATCCCGAATAAATTCTCAAAGGCTATTGACAAGGGCGAGAGACTGTGACTATAAAAAGGAGAGTAGGGGGAACCAAACATGAGCGTCGCGGAGGTGGGAAAGTGAAACCGGACGATTTTACACTCGCATACATTGAAGCTGCGCTATGGTCGTCGACCGATGACGCCGGCGAGCCCTTGGACAATGGCAAGCATGAGCTGGCGGAGGAAACGCGCACAAAAATGATTGCAGACTGCGCGCGCTTCCAAGCTGAAAACGCTGAAGACCTGGCAAAGGACAACCGGACCTATGCCCGCGCTTCGCACGGCTGCAGCGTGGAAGAATCGGCCGGACATGATTTTTGGCTCACGCGGTGCGGCCATGGCGCCGGGTTTTGGGATGGCGATTGGGTCGAACCGGCCGGCGGCCGGTTGACGGAATCCGCGCGCGGGTTCGGAAACGTGGATCTTTACATCGGCGACGACGGGCTCATCTACTGCTAGTCGCGCGGCTCCGCATCGATGGGCTCCGCATGCTTATAGCTTTGAACCGGCCGTGATGGCCAGAAAATGAGGGATCACCGTGGAAACAAAATGCCCCTTGGAAGACTTTCTGTTGGGCGGACCTGGGCACGACGGTTACGCGTATCAGGCAGATACCTGGTGCGTGGCCTGCGGACAAGAGACCATCGAAAACCTGTACGAAACCGACTATGAAAAACTGGATTCTTCCGACACTAACGATTCACCTCAGCCTATTTTCTTCGGAGGGTCGGACTGTGCGCAGTACTGCGCGGGGTGCAGTAGCTACCTGTACGGCGAGGACGAGGACGAGGACGAGGACGAGGACGAGGACGAG
>JBAVYF010000389.1:0-3156 GCA_049698655.1 Occallatibacter sp.
TTAGGGTATTGTCAAGCGAAAAAGACCGGCTTTTCCGAAAAAATGGACAAAGTTCCACGATTGTTCCCTTGCGCATGCCGGGAATATAATCAGGCAATTCAAATCTATATCCCGATCTTCTAGATTCTGCGCGGAAAGAAAGCTGGCGGCGCGTGCCGAGTGAGTTCTTATTGGTCAAGTCGTATATGGATTGCGTCACCGACTCGGGCGATACTGCAATCCTCTATTGCGCCGACTTGAATTGGCGCGGAGTGCATTTGGCTTACAGCAGTATCCTTTCCGTCCTTGGACAGTCAGTAGAAACCCATTCTTCGATGGCCCGTTATCGGCTTTCTTCGAGCGACGGCCAAATTCTTGTTGAGTTTCCCCGGCTCCACGTCTCAGGGAGGTGGAAGGCTGATGCCGCCCCTGTTCAGCGCACAGTCTACGAGAATGCCTCGGGATCGGTGCTGTGGAACTGCCTTCAACCAAGATCGTCGGTAAATCTCCGAGTTGGCGGGCGTGAACTCACTGGCCTTGGTTATGCCGAATGTCTTACTTTGACGCTGCCTCCGTGGCAGTTGCCGATGCGTCAACTTCGTTGGGGACGATTCGTTTCTCCGGACGAATCCCTGGTCTGGGTCGACTGGCAGGGCGAGTACTCCACGAGCTTTGCAATCCACAACGGCCGCGAATGTGAAACCCTATCGGTGTCCGACTCTGAAATTACCATCCACGGCGCTACCCTGCGCATGGAGGAGAGTTTTCCTCTTCGCGCCGGGCGATTGGGGTCAACGGTTCTTCCCGGAGCGCCTATGCTGGGCAAACTGCTTCCCCGCTCGTTGCTCAACATTGAAGAGCAGAAGTGGAGAAGCCGTGGAATATTGAACTCACAGAATCGAAGCAGCCATGGCTGGGTGATTCACGAGGTGGTTCATTGGAAGCTTTGATTCGTTCCCGTCTTTCCAAGGTGTTCTACGGAACATTGTTTGTCGTCATACTGCCGCTGGCGCTTGTGTTGTGGGCTCATGGCGCGAGCGGCGCGGTGCGTATCGCGGCATTACACTCACCGGTTTTTGGAACGATTCTGGCGGCGTTCGGCGTGGCTGTCGCGCTGACGGGGATGCTCTCGCTTTGGCGCTACGGCGGCGGCTTGCCCATGAACGCATTCCCTCCGTCGCGTTTTGTTGAGAACGGTATCTATAGCCTCGTCCCGCATCCGATCTATGGCGGATTCGTGATCGCCTGCGCCGGCGTCGCCACCCTCTTTGGCTCAGCCAGCGGATTATGGCTTGTCACTCCTGCAGTGGCTCTAGCCAGCGCCGCGCTGGTTCTGGGCTACGAACTGCCCGATCTGCGGAATCGCTTCGGAGCGCGGAGATTCTCTCTATGGTTGCCATCGGATCGGCCTGAGGCTCCGTCTCTGCTGGAGCGCGTTCGAGTTTATCTGGTGGTATTGTTGCCGTGGCTGGCGCTGTACGAGCTGACGTGGCATCTGGGCAGGGCTAGCGGCGCCGCAGCTACCTATTTGCCTTTCGAGAGCCGCCTGCCGGTGATGGAGCAGACAGAGATTATCTACGCCAGCACCTACCTCGTGGTGCTGCTTGTTCCTCTGCTCGCCAGATCTGGACACACATTGAGGCGCTTTGCACGATGCGGCCTGATTGCGATGGCGCTCATCTTTCCGCTCTATCTGCTGTTGCCGTTCTTCGTTCCTCCGCGCCCCTTTACCCTGGCAACTCCCATCGGCCAGTTGTTGTTGTGGGAGAGAACGCCCTATTCGGGGATCGCCGCTTTTCCGTCGTTTCATATTGTCTGGGCGCTGATAGCAGCTTCTTCGCTGGCTGAGGGAGGACGATGGAAGAAGTTCGTCTGGTGGACGTGGGCAGTGCTGGTTGCTGTCAGTTGCGTGACGACGGGAATGCATTCGATTGCCGATGTGCTGGCCGGGACTGTTGCATTTGTGCTGGTGGTCCGCATGAAGGAAATCTGGGTTGCTATCCTGCGCGTCGCGGAGCGTATTGCAAACTCGTGGAAGGAATGGCGGATTGGGCCGATGAGGATCATCAACCATGGCGGGTTCGCCGCCGCCGGGATTCTGATTGGAATGAGTCTCATTGACGCGCAGCTCGGTCCAGGGCGCGAGCTGTTGACAGCCAGCATCTTTCTCTGCTCCACAGTCGGAGCGGCGTTCTGGGCGCAGTGGGTTGAAGGTTCACCGGCGCTGCTGCGCCCCATGGGATTTTATGGAGGGATGTTGGGAGCCGCGATTGGAGGCGCTTCCGCGCTTTTCTTCGACATCAATTTGTGGGTTGTGTTCGCGGCGATTTGCGTTGCAGCGCCATGGATACAGGGCATGGGCAGATTGCGCTGCCTGGTTCAGGGCTGTTGTCACGGGCGCGCGGCTGAGACTGTGCCGGGGATTCGCTACACGCATCCGCGTTCGCGCGTTTGCCGCCTCGCTGAGCTTTCCGGGGTTCCCATCCATGCGACGCCTGTCTATTCAATCCTGTGGAACGCCGTGATCGGCGCCGCGCTTCTGCGCCTGCTGCAACTGCATTCTTCCGCCACGCTCATTTGCGGGGTATACCTCTTGCTCTCGGGCGCTGGGCGCTTTGTCGAGGAGGCATATCGCGGCGAACCTCAGACCCTGACCGTCTGCGGGCTGCGCCTCTATCAGTGGATCGCCGTTCTGACGGTCGTTGCCGGGGCCGTGGCGACATGCGCCCATGGCCCGGCCATGCCGCAGATTTTCGCCTTGCGCATGAGCTCGATTCTGGTTGCAACGGGATGCAGCGCAGTGGCCTGGTTTGTCACCGGAGTCGACTTTCCTGAATCGTCGCGCCGATTCGCCCGCCTGACATGATGGCAGTACAGTGAGAAAATCCCCGGCCAACGCGCGTCGGCCTTTTCAGCCCCGAAGCTCTGCCCTTCCGGCGGCTATAGACTTGTTCTGGACAGTTTTCATTGTCAGCGGAAGCTGCGGCTCTTCCTGGAGCTTGAGGGGACGCGGACTGCCGCACAGGAGCGTTCCTTATGAATCGCATTTCCCGCCGTCTTTTTCTGCAATTTCTGCCAGCATTCTTCCTGGTTTCCGCGCTGATCCAACTGGGTCATGCGGCGCCTGTGCTGATGATCTCCATCGATGGACTGAAACCTGAATACATCACGCAAGCC
>JBAVYF010000390.1:0-3940 GCA_049698655.1 Occallatibacter sp.
GCAGGATGCCGAATAATGATCTGCAAAATGGCTTCCAGCGATTGCATTGGTGCTACCCGCCAATGGCTTGACAGTGCACTGATCTACTGCAACACTTTAGCTATGGAAGTCCAATTCACTCCCGAGCAGGAAGTCAGACTGGGGCAGATCGCCAGCGTGGAGGGGGTTGCGCCAGCGCGCCTGGTGCAGGATGCCGCGCTGCTGCTGATCGAAGATGATGAGCGCTTCCGCGCCGGCGTGCGCAAGGGGATCGAGCAGGCAGACCAGGGGATATTTATCGAAGAGGCTGAGATGGATGCCCGCATCGCCCGGATGCTGAGCCACTGATGCGGCTGCGCTGGACCCCGGCAGCAGCGGACGACCTGGAATCTATCGGGGATTATCTAGCACAGCATCTTCCAGCGTTTGCACAATCAACGATCCTTGAAATCTACCAAGCAATTTTGACATTACGTTCCACTCCTTATCGCGGCCGCGCCGGACGGGAGGAAGGAACCCGTGAACTGGTCCTGTCGCGCTTGCCCTACATTGTGGTCTATCGCGTGAGGGATAACGATGTTGAGATCCTGCATATTTATCATGGAGCACAACACCGGCCCTGATGACTAGAAATCCTTGGAATCCAGAGTATCCGAGAACAAAACCGCCGGTCGAGGTTCATCGTCTCCCACATCTCAGAATCGAGATGTGGACCTCCCGCCAGGAAGTGCACGTGACTCTGGGATCTTGATCATGCTTTGATTGTGCGCCGGTGCGGGGAAATAATCTGCAAGCACCTTCGGCTTGAAGATCGTGGTATCCCAGGTCCGAGAATACGGACCTGGGGCGAAGAAATTGCAAAAGCTGAAGTATTCGTGGATAATGCGGAAAGCGGAGATGAGCGACCAATCAAAAATCGAATGGACGGATGCAACGTGGAACCCGGTGCGGGGCTGCACCAAGGTTAGTCCTGGTTGCAAGCATTGTTATGCCGAAACATTTGCCGAACGCTTTAGGGGAGTTCCAGGGCATCCGTACGAACAAGGCTTCGACCTGGTGCTCGTTCCATCAAAACTAGAAACTCCTTTTGAATGGAAACAGCCACGTCGAGTTTTCGTGAATTCGATGAGCGACCTGTTCCATGAAAAAGTCCCGACAGCCTATATCCGGCAGGTGGCGCAGGTCATGAAAGCTGCCGATTGGCACACTTACCAAGTGCTCACGAAGCGGGCGAAGCGGATGAAGAATCTACTGAACGATGAGCTCAAGGAGTTCTCGCCTCTGCCCCATATTTGGTGGGGCGTCAGCGTTGAAAACAGGAAGCACGGCCTTCCTCGAATTGATGAGCTTCGGGATGCTCCCGCGAGGGTACGCTTTCTCTCAATTGAGCCACTACTCGAGGATTTGGGTTCGATAGACCTCACTGGGATTTCCTGGGTTATCGTCGGCGGCGAAAGCGGTCCTGGAGCGCGAGAAATGAAGAGTGCTTGGGTTCGGTCAATTCGCAAACAATGCCAAGATGCCAATGTCCCTTTCTTTTTTAAGCAATGGGGAGGAGTTCGGAAGCACGAGACTGGAAGGGAACTTGACGGTTTCACTTATAACGAATTGCCAATCCTGGCCGTAACAGCGTGATCCGCCATCGAGCAAGATGAACGACGAATATTCAGAACGCGAACAATCCGGACTTAAACATTTTGCACTTCGAAAATACCTTGAGGCCGCTACTAGGATTATTGGCTCCTCCTGGAATCGATTCTCGTACGTTGATTGCTGTGCGGGACCGTGGGAGTCACGATCCCCGGATTTTGCAGACACTTCATTTGGCATCGCTGTTGAGGTTCTGAAAGAATCGAAAGATGCGCTTCGTAACCGTGGAATAACCCCCAAATTTAGGGCACTGCTGATCGAAGAGAAACCCGAACCGTTCAATCAATTAGCAGCCTTTGCATCACGTGCTGACGATAAGGATATTCAAGTTAGAGCGCAGAATTGGGATTTCAGAGAACATACTTCTGAGATTGTTCAATTTGTTGCGAATCCGCCATCGTTTAGCTTTATTTTTGTGGATCCAACGGGATGGACACCGGCCGAAATTGGTGGACTTGGGCCGCTGCTGCGAATCAAGCCAGGGGAAGTCTTGATCAATTTCATGTCCTCCTTTATTGTGCGCTTTCTCAACGATGAAGCAACCAACATGAATGAAATCCTTGGCCCGGATTATCGCGAAATTCGCACCCTGAGCCATGAGGATCGAGAAGATGAAGCAGTTAGAAGATATTGCGAGCTGATCCGAAGGCAGGGCGATTTTCGATATGTATGTGCGCTTCCGGTCATGAAGCCCGATCAAGATGCAATCCACTTTCATCTTATTTACGGGACGCGAAATGCAAAGGGCGTAGAGGTTTTCAAGCAAGTTGAAAAACAAACCGAAGCCAAGACTAGGCTGGTGAGGGCGGAGCTACAACAGAACAAGCGTCCAAACCTTGACCTGTTTTCCTCTGATGTTCTTTACAAACGCGCGGAGAGATATAGAAAATTATCCGCGAAGAGTAAGGACAACGCAAGAAGGGCGCTTGATTTGCTCATCACTGATCGTGGAAGTGTCCTCTACGACGATTGCTGGGCAGAGACTTTGCAGTTTCCCGCAGTATACGAGGGTGATTTACGTGAGTGGCTGAAAAACGAAGAGGATAAAGGCTTAATTCGGATTGAGGGAAGAAAGCGGCCAAATGAGCTACTCAAGCGCAATAGCAACCACGTGATTGTTAGGCCCGAACCGAAATAGGATCGCGATTTAAGACTGGCAAGACAACGAAGACCGCCTATTACACGGCCTTCGCTGACCCGCTACGCGTTCAACTGCTCCTGCAGCTTGTTCAGAGTGCGGTGCAGGTCCTTGTCGGCGCGGCGCAGTTCGTCGATCTTGGCGATGGAGTGCATCACCGTGGTGTGGTGCTTGTTGCCGAACTGGCGGCCGATCTCCGGCAAGCTGGCCTCGGTCATCTGCTTGGCCAGGTACATGGCGATCTGCCGCGGCACCACCACGTTGCGCGAGTTGTTCTTCTGCTTCAGGTCGATGACCCTCATGCCGAAGTTCTCGCTGACGGCGCGCTGAATGGACTCGATGGTGATCTTGCGCACTTGCATGTCGATGAACTGCTTGAGGCACTGCTGGGTCGAGGCCAGCGTGATCTCCATGTGGTTGAGCTGGCACCAGGCGATCAGCCGCACCAGCGCGCCCTCCAGCTCGCGCACGTTGGTGCGCACGTTGGAGGCCACGAACATGGCCACATCGGTGGGCAGCACGACCTGTTCGGACTCTGCTTTTTTCTGAAGAATCGCGACCTTGGTCTCCAGATCGGGCGGCTGAATGTCGGCTATCAGGCCCCACTCGAATCGCGAGCGCAGCCGTTCCTCGATCTCCGTCAGCTCCTTGGGCGGACGGTCCGAGGCGATCACAACCTGTTTCATGTTCTCGTGCAGCGCGTTGAAGGTGTGGAAGAACTCCTCCTGAGTCCGCTCTTTCTGCGAGATGAACTGGATGTCGTCGATCAGCAGCACATCCACGGAGCGAAAACGGTCTCGAAAGCTGGTCATGCGGTCATTGCGTATCGAGGTAATCAACTCGTTGGTGAACTTTTCCGCGGAGACGTAGCAGATGTTCGTTGTAGGCTGGCGGCGCTTCACCTCGTGGCCGATGGCGTGCATCAGGTGGGTCTTGCCCATGCCGACGCCTCCATACAGGAAGAGCGGATTGTAGGCCTTGGAGGGACGCTCGGCTACCGCCAGAGAAGCGGCGCGTGCAAACTGGTTGCCGTTGCCGATCACGAACGCGTCGAAGGTGTAACGCTGGTTAAGTTGCGCCGCGGTCGACCAGTCGAAGCGCGCCTGCTCCGGATTGCGCGGCGCCGGGGCGGGAGCCGTGGGAGCATGCGCGGGAACCGGCCCGAAGCCACCG
>JBAVYF010000391.1:0-2080 GCA_049698655.1 Occallatibacter sp.
CCTGCAAACGACCCGCGTTCACCGGGTGAAAGCCGTCCACGTCCTTTTCCGGCGCGACGGCGTCAAGCAGGGCTTTCGCATCGACGTGCGCGGGCAGCGGCAATTGAATGAGAATGCCATCGATCTCGTCGCGGGCGTTGAGCTGGGCCACCAGGTCGAGCATCTCCCAGGTGGTGACGCTTTCAGGCGGGGTGACGACTTCACTGTAGAGGCCTAATTCGGCGCAGGTCTGCGCTTTGCCGCGGACATAGATCTCCGATGCGGCCACGCTGCCCACCAGCACAGCCGCAAGGCCGGGCCGAATCCCTTGTGCGGCCAGCGCACGAACCTCTTCGGCCACTTCCTGCTTGATAACGGCGGCAATCGCCACGCCGTCGAGAATTTTAGGCATTCTATCGTACCTCACGAACAAAGCCGGTTGGGGTTCGTGGAATCCCACCCTAGCCGCAAAAACAAAGACGCGGCGAGGGTGGGGCACCCAACTCTCCAGACTAATCGTATCGCTTTGCGCCCCGGCACGGAACCGGCGCTTCCAGCACCGAAGGGAATCAACACACAGCTCGAAAAGCGATCTGCATCACATCGTCATGTGAGGTGGCTCACATTAGCTGCGAGGTGAAGTCCGGTACGGTCAGATAAACAAAAGCCGTTCAAGATCACATTGGCATGGATTCACGGAACCTCCTGGCAGCGGCGTTGTGGAGAGGGTTTGATGAGTGTTTACAAGGATGCAGGGCATCTTTTCCGATTTGCGGGGCTCTTCGTCCTCGCTTTCCTGATCTTTCTGGTGGTGCGCCACTACATTGTGCCCAAAAGCTTTGGGCAGTATGGGCACTATCGCGGGGCCGCGATGGGCGAACTTGCCACGCACCCGATGAAATTTGCCGGCCACCAGGAGTGCGAGACCTGCCACTCGGATGTGGCGGACAAGAAGAAAAGCGGCAAGCACGCGCATGTGAACTGCGAGGCCTGCCACGGGGCGCTGATCAAGAGTTTACCCAAGTCCGCGGAGCCTCCGGCGAACCTTTACCGGCGTCTCTTCGCCTATATTGTTCCGATCAGCCAGGTAGAAAGCCCCTTCGTGCGTCATGCCGACGACCCGTCGTCGGTGACGCCGGAGTTGCCGGACACGGCCGTGCTCTGCGCGCGATGCCATACGGCGAGCGCCGCCAAACCCAAGGGCTTTCCGCAGGTTGAGCCGGCGGATCACTCGAACGGGATGCCCTGTAAGACCTGCCACGATCCACACAGCCCCAGCATGGATGCGGGAGGCGCGAAATGAAGATGAACCGGCGTCAACTTTTGATTCTGTTGCCGGCAGCGGCGGTCGCGTGGGAGTCCGTGATGGCCGGAACCCCGGAAGAGTCGCCCAACTACAAGATGACCGACCACTGGTGGAGCATGTTGATCGACATCTCCAAGTGCATCGGCTGCGGCAACTGCGTGCGGGCTTGCCAGACCGAGAACGACGTGCCGGACGGCCACTACCGCACCTGGGTGGAACGCTACCACGTTGACGACTGGCATCTTGAAAATCCTGAGGTTATCTCGCCCGACGGCGGCGGCGGCAAGGAAGGCTTTCCGGTTGTACAGCAAGACGGAGGGAAATATTTCTTCGTCCCCAAGCTGTGCAACCACTGCTCAGACTCGCCATGCACCCAGGTGTGCCCGGTGGGCGCGACCTTCACCAGCCCGGACGGCGTGGTGCTGGTGGACCCGGAATACTGCCTGGGATGCGCCTATTGCGTGCAGGCCTGCCCCTACGGATGCCGCTATATTCATCCCGAGAAGAAGGTTGCAGACAAGTGCACGCTCTGCTACCACCGGATTACCAAGGGGCTGACGACCGCCTGCTGCGAGGCCTGCCCGACCGGGGCGCGCCAACTAGCCGATTTGAAGAATCCGAACGACCCGATTCACGAGTTCCTGAAGACGCACAACGTGCAGGTGCTGAAGCCGCAGATGGCCACCGGCGCGAAGGTCTTCTACAACGACCTGGACGGTTCGGTGCGATAAGAACAGCTTGATGAGCGAGGGGTTATGAACGGTGTTGAAGGCTATATGTATCCCAACGAAATCA
>JBAVYF010000392.1:0-3473 GCA_049698655.1 Occallatibacter sp.
CGCCTCCGCAGGGCAAGCGGTAAGTCACCCCAGCGAGCAAAGACCGCTCGCCGGGGACCCCGACAGGGGTCAGGTATCAGGGAACAGTTACAGCAAGAGCTTATGGACGGTTTGCTCACATTTCTCGGGACGGGAACCTCGATGGGGGTTCCCACGCTGGGCTGCGACTGCGCGGTATGTGCCTCGACCGACCCACGCGACCGGCGGCTCAGGCCCTCTGTGCTGTTGCGCTGGCGTGAGCCGGGCCCGGGTCGCGAGCGCGTGGTGGTCATCGATACCGGCCCGGACTTTCGCGAGCAGGCGCTGCGCAACGGCCTCACCCGCGTGGACGCGGTTTTTTACACCCACTCCCACGCCGACCACATCATGGGCATGGACGACCTGCGCCCTCTCAGCTTCACGGTCTTTCGCGAGGGCGGGCCAATTCCGCTCTACGCCACGCCGGAGACGGCAGAGGTGCTGGGGCGCATCTACGATTACACCTTTTCGGAGCAATCCACTTATCCCACCCGCGCGCGGGTTCAACTGCAGCCGCTGGCCGAGCGGACTCTGGTTTATGGCGTCGAGTTGCTGCGCGTCCCGCTGCTGCATGGGGAGATGGAGATTGCCGGTTTTCGCTTTGGCCGCGCCGCCTATCTGACCGACGTAAGCGTCATCCCCGAAGCGAGCTTCGCGCTGCTTGAAGGGCTGGACCACCTGGTAGTCTCCGCGCTGCGCCACAAGCCGCACCCCAGCCACGCCACCGTGGAGCAGGCGGTTCAGTGGGCCCGGCGCATCGGCGCGCGCCACACCTGGCTTACTCACATCGCCCACGAACTGGGGCACGAGGAAACCAATCGCACGCTGCCTGACAACATTCGGCTGGCCTACGATGGCCTCAGCCTGCCCGTGAACCTGAGAAACTTGAATAGCGCCGAAGAGTTAAGACTGAAATGAATCCCACGCCGGATGCCGCAAAAATGCACCGTGCCCCATCCATTCGCCTTCTTTCTGGCGAGGATGTTCCGCAAATGCGCCGTGCCCCATCCATTCGCGTTCTATGCGAATGGGTGGGAAACCACAAACCCCAATCATCCCTGTTCACGCGGGGTGCGTGACCCCATGAACAACGATCCAGGCCGCATGATTTCGATTTATCGCTCAGTTCAAGAGATTCCGGCCGGCTTCGGCCCCAGCGTAGCCGCCATCGGCAACTTCGACGGCGTGCACCTGGGCCACCAGGAGATTCTCTCGGCGGTGGTGCGCGAAGCCCGTGAACAGGTCGCCCGGACAAGCGGCGCGCGATCCGTGGCCATCACCTTCGACCCTCACCCGGAGCAGTTTCTGCACCCGGCCGATGCTCCGCGGCTGCTCACGCCGCTTGACGAGCGCCTGCTGCTGCTGGGCTTGACCGGCATCGACGCGGTGCTGGTGCTGCCTTTTGATGCGGCGCTGGCCAGCTTGCCTGCGCGGGAGTTCGTGCGCGGCATTTTAGTGGACGTTCTGGGCGTGCGCTGCGTGCATGAGGGCGGCAACTTCCGCTTTGGCCATCGCGCCGATGCCGGCGTGGCCGAGCTCCAGGCCTTTGGCGCGGAGTTCGGCTTTGCCGTGCGCGTCCATTCTCCGGTGCGGGTACACGGCCTGGAGGTTTCCAGCTCGGCGATTCGCGCGCTGGTGGCGGAGGGCGACATGACCCGCGCGCGCTGGATGCTGGGAAGGCCGTTTCAGGTGCGGTCCACGCAGGCGCGCGGACGCGGCATCGGCGCGCGGCTGCTGGTGCCCACGGTGAACCTGGCGGCTTACGACGGCCTGTTGCCTGCCTTTGGGGTTTATGTCACGCGGCTCACGGTCGGCGGGCGGCGGTTTCAGGCGGTGACCAACGTGGGCAACCGGCCTACCTTCGGCGAGGCGTCCTTTGCCGTCGAGTCGCACATTCTGGACTTCGAGCCGGTAGACGTAGACGAAGCAGCGCCCATCGAACTCGAATTTCTACTGCGGCTGCGCGGCGAGCAGCAGTGGCCAACACCTGAGGCTTTGAAGGCGCAGATTTTCGAAGATATTGCCAAGGCAAAGCGGTATTTTCGGCTGGAAAAGGGCTAAAATCGGAGGGTAATGATTACCGATAAGTAAATAGGCTGAATTACTAAACTATTCATATACAATGACTTCCTGGATAATTTCGGACAGAAAATGGCCCCCGGAGGGGGAGGGGGGTGGGGTCATGCGGATTTTCGCGGTTTGGGCTCGCGATGGAGGGTGCTGAGCGCGACCTGGGCCGCGTAAAGGAGGTGGCCGCTCCGCTCAGGTGGAATGGCTCCGATGAGGATGCCGTGGGCCGTGCAGGCGATGAAGTCGCGGATGCCTTCGTAGTCGGAAAGCAGTGGCATGGC
The DNA here is from genome assembly GCA_049698655.1 of Occallatibacter sp. Classification (GTDB taxonomy): domain Bacteria; phylum Acidobacteriota; class Terriglobia; order Terriglobales; family Acidobacteriaceae; genus Telmatobacter. Next base: position 2,370 of record JBAVYF010000392.1, read on the forward strand.
GTTGCGGTAGGCCAACCCCCCTTCGCCGGCCGCCTTCATTTTGTCGTAGCTGTCCCCATCGCTGGCTTCCATGTAGGCATTGAAGGCACGGCGATATGCGGCGCAACAACGGCGGACGGCGGGACGGGCGTGCGTGGGAACGAGTTCGAGCGCCGGGGCCGGCGCGCTGGAGAGCTCCGGTGTTGGGGTGGCTTCGGTCAAAGTGAGTTCTGCTGCGGATGTATCGGTCACAGGTGGTTTCTCCCTATGAATAGTGTGCGCGACTTGCAGTTAATTATCTGCAAGGACTTGCGGTGGGGCGGACGGGACTTGCCGTCCAGGCGGACGCCTTCGGCCTCTTCTACACCGGGGTCAGCGAGTGGGCGGGGTGTTAGCAAAGGAGAAGTTGGTTTCGGGCGAATTGGTGGACGCTTGCCGACTTCAGGGGCCGATTGCCTGTTACGGCGCCCCGAGCCCACAAGGCTAGAGCTTACGGAGACCGACCCGTTTCTCGCTTAGCACCCGTTTACCATAGAGCCTCTAGCTCTGAAATAGCTTGTGAGTATAGGCGCTTTGCTGTGCGCACGTATTGATATGGAATTCGTGTTGTTGGCCGACCGGTTCTTTTCACGATCGGATGCGAAAGACTGCTCTTATGTCGTTCATCATGGATTCCGTTGCACAGCTGAAATACTGCGGGATATTGCATTCTCAATCTCACGCTAGAAAGCACCGATCCTATTTGCCCAAGAGTATAGGTACCCAAAGTGGGATCATGGAGATAGAGACCACTGAGTAGCCGATCATTGAAAACGTCAGCGGCGTTGACGAACGCCGTCACGTTAGTATCTGCGAGTGCTCGCATTTCGACTGCAAGTTTTTCAGCATGGCGATACGCGACTCCAAACACAGCCCGCCAATTCAATGTCCAAGCCCTTCCAGTGAATCGAGCAAAACTCCACTCGATCCCGCACGACCTCCCTGGAACACGCCTCAAGACGCCAAGCTGGCGTAGGGCCTTTCCGGCAGAAATGTTGATGCCTCGGAGCGGCTGAATCACCGAGACGTTCAAATCTGCTATCTGCTGGGCCGCCGCTAGGCTGACGTCCGGGTTCTGGTCACGCA
>JBAVYF010000393.1:0-3113 GCA_049698655.1 Occallatibacter sp.
CTTTCAAACAAGGCAATCCACGATGAGCGGCCCTGCTCGAAGGCCGGAGAGGAAGCGAGGAAGTGGCGCGTCCCCGGTGATTGCCAACCTACCTGTTGCATCTGCGCGGATTTGGACATGAGCACCTTTTCGGTCTCTTGCGCGGCGGCCTTTTGTCCCGCGCCCCACTGGCAGGTCAGCTTCATTGTGTCACGGACCAATACCATGGGCATTACGGGGGCGGGGAAGGCCGCATCGTCGATAAGCGCCGCTTGCTTGCTGCAGTCCTCAAAACGGCTGGTCGTAAGGTCCGCTTCCACCATTTCAAGCCGGGCATCGGTCGAATCGTCCAGTTTGAGCCAACGCACGGTTAGCTCATAGGCCCGGTCGTAACGAAATAGCTTGTCGTGATAAATGGGTACGGCGCCCTGAAGGAATCCGACGTTGTCAGGAAAGGCTTCCAGGCTTGCTTCGAAGGCATTGGAAGCGCCAGTAAAGTCGCCCTGATCCGTCAAAGCGTACCCCAGACCGTCCTGTGTTTTTGCCCAGCCCTTGGGCAGGGTTGCCCTGGTCCGCACCTCCAACGCCGCCCGGAAGGCTACGACTGCCTGGGCAAACAATTCCGTTGCCTGTGCACCGCCGCTGCGTTCTCCCTGATCCGTTAGAGCGACCCCCAGATTGCTCTGTGCATCTGCCCAGTCCTGGGGCAGATCCGCCTTGGTATAAACTTCCAGCGCCGCCCGGAAGGCTTCGACGGCCTGGGCCAACAAATCCGTCGCCTGCGCCCCGCTGCTCCGAGTGCCCTGATCCCATAGAGCGGCTCCCAGATTGTTCTGTGTCCTGGCCCAGTCCTGGGGCAGGCCCGCCTTGGTTTGCACCTCCAGCGCCGCCCGGTAGGCTTCGACTGCCTGGGCAAACAACTCCGCCGCCTGCGCGCCGCTGCTCCGCTCCCCTTGGATTCGAAGAACGTAACCCAGATTGTTCTGTGCCTTGGCAAAGTCCTGGGGCAGGGTTGCCTTGGTCCGCACCTCCAACGCCGCCCGGAAGGCCTGGACTGCCTGAGCCAACAAATCCGTTGCCTGCGCGCCGCTGCTCCGCTCCCCTTGTTCTACTAGAGCGTCTCCCAGATTGTTCTGTGTCGTTGCCCAGTCCTGGGGCAGGTTCGCCTTGGTCAGCACTTCCAATGCCGCCCGGTAGGCTACGACTGCCTGAGCCAGCAATTCCATCGCCTTCGCCCCGCTGCTCCGTGTGCCCTGATCCATTAGAGCGATACCCAGACCGTTTTGTGTCTTGGCCCAGTCTTGGGGCAGGTTCGCCTTGGTTCGCACCTCCAGCGCCGCCCGGTAGGCTACGACTGCCTGCGCCAACAATTCCGTCGCCTGAGTCCCACTGCCCCGCAGCGCCTGATCCCAAAGAGCGAGACCGAGATCGTTTTGTGTGGTTGCCCAGTCCTGGGGCAGGTCCGCCTTCGTCCGCACCTCCAGAGCTGCCCGGTAGGCTACGACTGCCTGAGCCAGCGATTCCGTAGCCTGCGCCCCGCTGCTTCGCTCGCCCTGACGCCATAGAGCGAGACCGAGACCGTTTTGTGTCTTGGACCAGTCCTCTCGCTCTTCCGTCCCGGAGTATGCCTGCAGCAATCCCAGGTAATCTTTGATCGATTGAGTCAATAACGAGGAGCTTTCGCTGGCTTCGCCCACGACGCCTTCATCCCGGCGCGCGTCTGCCACGCGAAGCTCCGTCTCAAGCCAGATGCCGCGCAAGGGGGCGTCTTCAGGATAGCGGCCATGTTCCGCGGCTGCCCGGACACAGGCCTGTTCGAGGATCTGGGTGGCTTGGTGGTACTCACTGTTCAACTGGTAGGCCTCGGAGCTTTGGAACGACTTGTCAACCAGGTCACGCAGCTTGGCTCGACGTTCTTCGAGGAACTTCTTTTCGTCCTCGTCCATTGATTGGCCGATGTCATCAACAGCCTGGTTGAACAACTGAGCGGCAACGCCGTAGTGCTTGAGAGCCAACTCCGCCAGGGCCTTTTGCTCCGCCGTGGCCTGATCCTTTCGCTGTTGAATCTCTTCCGCCCATTGATGAACCTGCTTGTCGGCTTCCGCAATAGCAAAGCCGTTCGACGTAGCCCATGCCGTCATGGCCACGGTCAGGTCATCCGGCTTCTGGCCTTGCGCCGCAGCCAGTTCTCCCTTCAGCGCACGAATCTCCTGGCTCTTGGCATTGCTTTGGACCGACAAGCGATGCAGCATGGCCTCAATCTGCGCCGGGCCCAGCAGGGCGGGAGATCCTTTGGGAAGCAGTTGGACGGTCACGGTGACCGGCAGTGCGATTAATTGACCGTCGGCCGGAGTGTAAACAACCAGGCCGGTGACGCCGGTGATTTCGATGCGCAGATTGCCGCGCTGCGCAGCTTCAGCAGAGACGAGGAGCAACGCCTGTCCGGCGCGATTGGTGGCATCGCGGGCATCGACTACTTTTTCAGAGCCGGAAACAAAGCTCAACGAGACCCGCACGCCCTGAACAGGCTGGGCGGGGTCAGCGTGTGCATTAACGACGACCACAGCCAGTTCCTGCTGCGGGGAGTTCCGCTCAGGGGCGGCCCAGGCCGCGAGAGCAGCGAGACACCAAGAAAGCGTCAGGATTTGGAGTTTTGGCATACCGGACCCCTTTCACCGCCGAACGATTCAGGGATTATTTCGAGGGACCTTGAGAATTATGCCTTTATATCACAGGTTGACGATTGGCGGAGGATGGAGATTGAGGAGATTTAGCGGTGGCCGATAGGGCGCATGGCAGACGGTGATGGAGGCGCCAGGGGGTCTTTTGGGGAGGGATACGCTCGCGCGGAGGCAAAACCGTTTCATTCTATCGATCTTGCGGCAAGGCTGAAGCCCGCGGCCTTCAACGCGAGGCTCTGAGCGCCGTTGCTACCATTTACACTGGTAAACGGAGATACCTGTGTTTTTCGATAAAGTTCTTACCAAGATTTTTGGCACGGCAAACGAGCGGATGATCAAGCGGCTGATGCCGATGGTGGCAGTGATCAACGCCCTGGAAGAAGACACGAAGCGGCTTACGGACGATGAACTGCGGGCCAGGACGGTGGAGTTCCGGGCGCGGATAGCAGCGCG
>JBAVYF010000394.1:0-3641 GCA_049698655.1 Occallatibacter sp.
AACCTGCCTCCCGCAATCAATTGGGATTCTTCCCCTGACTCGAAAAATTTTGGCAGAGCTGGCGGAGGGATTTGAACCCCCGACCCTCTGATTACAAATCAGATGCTCTACCAGCTGAGCTACGCCAGCCCATACCACCCGGAAACCGTCCCGGAGAACCAAATTCGTGCGGACACACTTCCACCCCGTACGCACTACAGCACAGTAATCAAGGTTAGCACACCCTTGGCGAGCGGGGCAAACCGGAGCGGAATTGGGTAGTGTCCTAATTTGAAATACACAGCCTCACCCCTCCTTATTGGCAAGCAACTTGCCCCGAATGAATTCTGAGCGGGTTTGTTTGGGGGTACAATTGCAGAATTATGCTGAAAATATTGGCGGTTCTCGCTTTGGCGCTCGCGGTCTTCCCTGTGCAGACTTACGCTCAGGCGAATAAGGCAAAGGAAGAAGCAAAAAGCGATAAACCATCCCCGCCGGTCCCGGCGGTTGTGCCAAAGCAAACCAGCAGCCAAACCAGCCAACCCGCACATCAGGAGCGCATTGACGCCGATGTAAGGGTCATCTCTACCCCCGCAAAAGATGGTTATGACAAGGCCGCTTTTTGGGCAACTATCGCCTTGGTTGTAGCTGGATTTGCTGGCATCGGCGTGGGTGTATGCACTCTGTCTATACTCAACAGGCAAACCAAGGCCACCGAAGATGCGGCTAAAGCCGCTCTCCTGCAAGCAAAACATATGGAAACCACAGAACGGGCGTGGTTGCTTATTAACTTCGTTTCCATGAAAGACCGGGAACTTAAGGATGGCGAGGTTGTCGCCTGTCGCTGGGCGATAAAAAATGTGGGAGCGACGCCAGCCATATTGCTGGAATCTAAAGCCAGATTCCACGCTGTCCGGCTCTATGATGAAATGCCGGAAGACCCCGTGAAAACACTTCCCGCAATTCCTGACTACGGGAGCCCGATCACCATCAATGAACGACTTTTGGCCCCGCAAGATTCCATCGGATACTTTACGAAATGGGAAAGAAATGTCGATGGAACTTTTTCCGAGTTCGCGTTCCCCGCCCAGGCAAATGAGGTTTGGATGGTAGTTGCATACGGCTACGTTAAATATAGGGACATCTTTGGGGGAGAACGAGAATCGCGTTCGTGTGATTTCACTTGTATAGGGAGAAGCAACAATATCCCGATGGAGTTTATTCCTCATCCAAAGGTTCCAGCCGCCTACAATCGCTGCACCTAAAATCACACATCCCAAAACCCAAATTAGGACACTACCTGGAATTGGAATGCGATTGAGATTGAAGGGTACGGGCTTTAGCCCGTACATTGACCCAGCGCGATCAGCCGGGCTTCAGCCCCTGAGGGAAGATTCATTCAAAGGCGCCCACCAGGCTGAACCGGAATCAGCAGCGCGCGTTTCATTTCAGCAACATCGTCTCATAAGCCGCGTAGACACCCTCAAAAACCGAGTCCCAACTGGCAGTGAGCGCGTAGTTCCTTGCGGCGATCCGCATTCGGGTGTGCTTTTCAGCGCCGGCCAGAACCCCGGCTACCGCTGCGGCAAACTCCTCATCGCAGGCAATCCGCCCGGTCTCGCCATCGCGGACGATGGTCGCCGGGCCGCCGTCGGGAGTTACAATCGCCGGCACTCCGCTGGCCAGCGCCTCCAGAACCACGTTGCCGAAGGTGTCGGTGTGCGAGGGGAAGACGAATAGATCCATATTGGCGTAGGCCTCTGCCAGCGCCTCGCCATGCAAGACGCCAGTGAACTCGGCACGCGGCAATCGCTCGCGCAACCAGTTCTCCTCGGCGCCATGGCCGACGATGAGGAAGCGGAAGTTGATCAACCCCATCCGCTCCAACTCTTCCTGCACCTGGGCCAGCAGCGCGATGTTCTTCTCCACCGAGAGCCGGCCCACAAAGCCTAGAACGGCTTCACCGTCTTCGGGCCTTCTGTTGCGTTTGGAGGGATGGAAGAGTTCCGCGTCCACGCCGCGCGGCATCAGGTGGCAGGGCCGGCCCGTGGTGCGCTCCAGCAGCGCGCACAACTCCGGGTTGGGCGCAAACAGCACCCGCGCCACAGAGTAGAACCTGGCCGCCGCTGCCATGGTTATATCCTCAATCTTCTGCCCGGTCGCCGCCGAGTGCCGCTCGGGCAGCAGGCGCAGAAACCAGCCCGAGCGCCGCGCCGCGTACTCATGCACATTGGTATGCCAACTGGCGGCCAGCGGCAGGCCAAAGTGATGTGCCAGCCCCGCGCCCAGCATCCCCACCTCGCTGGGGCCGGTGATGTGAATCAGGTCGGGCCGGAAGCGCTCCAGCACCTCGCCGATCAGCGGAATATGGCGCAGAAACGCCGGATCGAAGCGCAGGTCTTTTTCCAGAGCAAAGGAGAGAAAGCCGCGCGGCAATTCCAGCGTCCAGACGCTGCCATCCTCAAGGATCGCTTGCGCGCGGTCTCCCGCGCGAACACACAAAAATGGAAGATTCCGCCTCTGCGCAAAGGCCTCAAAGTGGCGGCTGGTATGCGCCACCCCGTTCACCTCATGAAACGAATCGGGAAAGTAGGCCACGCGCGGCATTTGATCGGCCATCGTCTTTCGTTCAAGCCTCAGCCGTCATTCTCGCCCAAAGCCAGGCGTAACTGGCGCCCCTCGCTCCAGGCCATGCGCAGCCCGCCAGAGACCGGACCCGCGCCCATCAACTGCACCATGCCGAGCATCCAGCTCATCGCCTTCGGCGCCGCCCCGTTGGGCCACAACTCGCTCAGCGGCCGGATGACTCCGTTCGCGTCCGGATGATAGACGCGCTCGTCCCAGGTGCGCGAGCCTTGCGGAAACTCCGGGTAGTGGCGGATAGCGTCGATGGTTGATTGCAGGAGGCGGTGCTTCCATGGCTAGGCGTACTGCGGCATGAAGAGCATATCGCTCTTCTGTTCCCGCCGCACCTCATGCACAAACTCGGTAAAGCTGGCGGCGTTAGTCAGGTTGATGTTGGCGTTTGGCTCCACTCCGTGCCGGTCGCCGCCGGAGATCAGCAGCATATTCCACTGCTCTGCCAGCCGCCGAACTGCCCGGTTCTCTTCCCAGTTGCGCAGCCCGTTCAGCTCCAGCGTGTGCAGATAGTTGCCGTTGATTTGCAGGAACTCGTTGACCAAAAACTCGTGCTTCTCCTTGCCGATCAGGTAGAGGTCCCACAAAGGGTGGTTGAAGACCGTCAGCACGTTCGGCTCATCGTGCAGTGCGCGCAGAATTTCGGTAAACCGCGAATCGCTCGGGTGAGCCGTGAACTCGGCCAGCGTTTCCATCCACTCATTGGCCCTGGCGCTGGGCAGGTTGTGCACGCCCAGGTGGAATGACTGGTTGCCATACGGGGCGCTCCACTCCACCGAAACCGGAATTCGCCGCGCGCTGGGAACGGTGCGCAGCAGCATAGGCGCCGTGATGTTGTCGTGGTCAGTGATGGAGACCATCGGCGCCAGGTCCAGCTTCTCGATCTGCCGGCTTTCCAGGTCGAAGGCCAGTTTGGGCGTCATGGGCGGCGTCCAGTAGCTGGCCGCGTAGTTGATGCGCACCCCGTGTATCCGCTCCGACCGCTGCTCCAGCCGCGAGAGCAAAGGACGAATCCATGGATACTG
>JBAVYF010000395.1:0-4976 GCA_049698655.1 Occallatibacter sp.
GGGCATGAGCGACTCCACGCTGAAAACGCCGGCAACGCAGGACGAAATCTTAGATCTGTTGGTGGTGGGCGCGGGGCCTACCGGGCTGGCCTGCGCCATCGAGGCGCAGAAGGCCGGTTTGCGCGCCGTGGTGATGGACAAGGGATGCATCTGCAATTCGCTCTTCCACTATCCCGCGCACATGACCTTCTTCACCACGCCCGAACTGCTGGAGATCGGCGATATTCCCTTTCCCTGCGCCAATCCCAAGCCCAACCGCAACGAGGCGCTCCAGTATTACCGGCGCGTGGCGGCCCTCTACCGGCTGGACATCCGCCAATACCATCGCGTGGAGCGGGTGACGGGCGCGGACGGCAGCTTTACTGTGCACGCGGTGGACCGCTTTGGCCGCGCCGGCACTCTTCAGGCCCGCAAGCTGGCCATCGCCATCGGCTACTACGACCGGCCCAACTACCTGCACATTCCCGGCGAGAACCTGAGCAAGGTGCATCACTACTACTTCGACTCCCACCCCTACTTCGAGACGGATGTGCTGGTGATCGGCGGCAAGAACTCGGCCGCCATTGCGGCTCTGGAGCTGTGGCGCAGCGGCGCGCGGGTCACCCTGGTGCATCGCGGCTCCGGGGTGCACAGCCACGTGAAGTACTGGATCAAGCCGGACATCGAAAACCGCATCAAGAACAGCGATGTGAAGGCGTACTTCAACACGCGCGTGGTCGAGATCACCCCGGACAGCGTGGTTATCGAGACACCCCAGGGCCGCGAGACCGTCAAGAACGATTTTGTCTTCGCCATGACCGGATACCACCCTGACTTCGAGTTCCTGGAGGCCATGGGCGTGCGTCTCGAGGGTGAGGACAGGATGCCGGTCTGCGACCCGGAGACCCTGGAGAGCAATGTGCCTGGAATTTATCTGGCGGGGGTCATCGTGGCTGGCGCGCGCACCAATGAGATCTTCATCGAGAATGGCCGCCACCACGGACGGCAGATTGCCGCGGCGCTCACGGTCAAGTAATGACTGAGCGCCGGATGCGCCTCATTCCACTGCGCTTTGGCTGTTGATTCCAGACAGCCGGTCGCGTGCGCGTGCATCTTTGAAGCCGCAGCCTGAGAAGTTCGTCCCATTCAACTCACGTATTTTTTTGACAGCCTCGCAACTGCGGGCCTCGCCCCTGCCACGCCCCAAAAAATATTCTTGACAGCCATAAACGCCAGTATTATAGTTAACAATGTTAATAAAATGTAAAGGAGTTATTTTCGCCATGGGAAGCAAAGAACGTCGAGAACGGGAGCGCGACGAGATTCGGACCAAGATTCTGGATGCGGCTCGCGAACTGTTCGCCACCTGCGGATACGAGGGCGTCTCGATGCGCAAGATTTCCGAGAAAATCGAGTACTCGGCCACGACCATTTATCAGCATTTCGAGGATAAGGAAGCCCTGGTCAAAGAACTCTGCTATACCGACTTCGGCAAGCTCTCCGATGCGCTGAAAGATCTGCTCAAGCTCGAAGATCCTATTGAGCGCCTGCGAAAGTGCGGCCAGGCTTATGTGCAGTTTGCCGTCGCGTACCCCAATCACTACCGTTTGATGTTCATGTCTCCGCATCCTGTGACCAACGATGAGGTTGAGCGCGCGACGGTGAAGGGAAATCCCGAGACCGACGCGTATGCGCTGCTTCGCCTGCTGGTTGAAACGGCGGCGGCGGCGGGCGCTCTCCGGGAACCCAACGAAGACCTGGAGTTGATTACGCAAACGCTTTGGGAGGGAGTCCACGGTGTGGCCGCGTTGGAGATTGCCATGCATGGCGACGACTGGATTCCCTGGCGTCCGCTGGAGCAACGCACAACCGCCATGCTCGATGCGCTGAGCTATGGGCTTTTCTCGGAGAAGGAACCATGCCGCCGCTAGCGCGCCGCAATCTCTTTCACGACAAAGTGCGGCTGGCCGTCACGCTAACCGGGATTGCCTTTTCGGTTGTCCTGATGGTGGTGGAGTCCGGGCTTTTTCAGGGATTTTCAACGACCACGTCGAGCGTGATCGATCACTCCCGGGCCGACATCTGGATTACGGCAAAGAATACTGTTTATATTGACCAGGCGATCGGCTTCAACGAACGAAAGTACTACCAGGTGCTGGCTACACCCGGTGTTCAGGAAGCGCAGAAGTTCATTGTGCGCTGGACGGAGTGGAAAGAACCCAACGGCCGTACAGAATCGGTGCAAGTCGTAGGCTTCAATCCGGACTCGTCGATGGGAGGCCCCTGGAACCTGGTAGCCGGAGATGTTCAACAACTGAAGCAGCCGAACGCGGTCATCGTAGACGAAATCTATAAGCAAAAGCTGGCCGCAACTCAAATCGGCGACCACTTTGAGATTAACGATTATCGCGCCAAGGTAGTTGGATTTACCAACGGCATCCGGGCTTTTACGACCGCTCCTTATGTCTTCACCACCTTCAAAAACGCACAAGACTACGCTCGAATTGACGGGGACCAAACGAATTTCATTCTGGTAAAGGCGGCTCCCGGAGTAAATGTCAGCGCTCTGAAAGCCGCGCTGAAAGCCAGATTGCCGGATAACGACGTCTACGAAACCGCCGAATTCAGCTCCATGACGCGCCACTACTGGATGTTCACGACCGGCGCGGGCGTATCGGTATTGATGGCTGCCGTCCTGGGCTTGATCGTTGGCATCGCGGTGGTTGCGCAGACCATCTACGCCACCACCATGGACCACATCCGCGAATACGGAACATTAAAGGCTATGGGAGCGCCCAATCGCTATGTCTTCGGCGTCATTATGACCCAGGCTGCAATTGCGGCTGTAATCGGCTATGCCATCGGCATGGCGATCAGCGTTTTTGTGGTGCGTGGAGGAAGCATGGGCGGCGCTGCCATCGTGCTGAACTGGCAGACGGTTGTGCTGATGTTCTTTCTAACTCTGGGCATGTGTCTCTGTGCCGGCGTCGTCTCTGTGAAACAGATCATGACGCTCGATCCGGCAATCGTCTTCAAAGCATGAAGCGCATGGAGCGCCGAAGGAAGGGAGGAAAGGTTGAGCATCGCGATTTCCGTCCGCAATATCACCAAGAGCTATACGGAAGGCGCAGCGGGAACGCTGGCCCTTGCGGGGGTGGACCTTGTCGTAAAGCGCGGAGAGCTGGTGCTTCTCATGGGCCCCTCGGGCAGCGGCAAGACGACACTGCTGTCGATCATGGGATGCATTCTGCGCCCCACTTCCGGAGACGTGATTCTGGAGGGAAGAAGTGTGACCGGGCTGGACGAAAAGGCGCTTCCTTCCGTTCGTCTCAAGCACTTTGGCTTCGTTTTTCAGGGGTTCAACCTCTTTCCTACCCTGACCGCGGGAGAAAACGTGGAGCTTACGCTGAAGTTGAAAGGCCTTCGCAGCAAGGCCGCAAAAGAAGAAGCCAGACGGCTGTTGAGCCTTGTTCATTTGGAAGAAAAATACGATGAGTATCCCGCGGACATAAGCGGCGGCCAGAAACAACGGGTCGCCATAGCGCGCGCCGTAGCGGGATCGCCGGAGATCGTTCTGGCCGACGAGCCTACGGCGGCGCTCGACTCTCACGCCGGCAAGACCGTGGTGGAGATGATGGCGGCTCTGGCTCATGAGCAGAACCGCGCAGTGGTCATTGTGACGCACGACAGCCGGATCGCCGAGTATGCCGATCGCATCGTGCGCATTGAGGATGGACGGGTGGCGTAAGCCGCCCCAGAAACGAGAGGTAGAGTCATGGCCAACAAAATCAATTTATCCAGAGCGCAAATCATTCTTCTTCTTTCTTTAGGCATGCTCGCCGCGTGCGGTATAGCGCTCACCTCTTCCGCTGCAAAACATAAGCAGACGCCGCGTGCCGAGCAGGGTGCTGTCACAAAAACGATGATTGCCGGGCCTGGCCTGATCGAGCCGGATTCTGAAGATGTGAAAGTCGGCTCTGAACTCGCAGGAAAACTGCAAGATGTACTGGTCGAGGAGGGCGCGCGCGTAAAAAAGGGGCAAGTTCTCGCCATCCTGGTCAACGACGACTATCTCGCCGCCGTGGAGGCAAGCAAGGCGCAGGTTCACGAGAAGGATGCGGCATATCACAAAGTGCTGAACGGCTCACGCGCCCAGGAACGGAAGGCGGCTTTCGCTTCCTTCCAGGAGGCGAAATCCGTCGATGCCAACGCCAAAATCGAGTGGCAGAGGCGCCAGCAGCTCTGGCAGGCCGGCGTGATCTCCAAAGAAGAAATGGAAAATTTCGAGCGCGATTATCATGTTGACGAAGCCAAGCTCGAGGCCGCTCACCAGCAATTCAAATTGATCGACGACCAATCCCGCGAAGAGGATATCGCCGCCGCCAAGGCGCAACTGGAGTATGCGCAGGCGCAACTGTCGCAGAACCAGGCCGTCTATGCCAAGACCTTTCTGCGCGCTCCATTCGACGGAACCATCCTGCGCAAGCACCACCGCACGGGAGAGAGCATCACCAACTCCAGCGTTACGCCGGATCCAGTCTTCACAATGGGAGACGTGAATGGACTTCGCGTTCGAGTGGATGTGGACGAAACGGATGTAAGCCGCGTCGCCGAAGGCCAGAAAGTCTATGTCACTGCGCAAGCGTATGGAGCGCGAAAGTTTTTTGGACATGTAATCCGCGTCGGCGGACAACTGGGACACAAAAACGTCCGCACCGACGAGCCGCAAGAGAAAGTCGATACAAAGATACTGGAATGTCTGGTTCAACTCAATCCCGGAGTAACCCTCCCGGTAGGGCTGCGCGTGGATGCATACATTCAGACGCAGTAGCGGTCTTGCTCGGAAACGCCTGGAGGCATCCTGTTTGATCGGGGATCTAACCCACTTTACCTAAAGCTCGTCGGCCTAGGATCCGGCCCCAAAGAAATGCAACACTCCCTCCCACCCATTCCGCAAAAAGCGCGGAATGGATGGGGCACAGCGTTTCAAAACTTCT
>JBAVYF010000396.1:0-2150 GCA_049698655.1 Occallatibacter sp.
CTACGGACCCGAAACCCTTGGAATCATTTTCAAACCGGCGAAGTGGCAGGATAAGAAAGGACTTCCGGGGTCCACCTATCACTATGCCGTACCAACCAACATCTACCAGCGCATGATGGCCGCGAAGGACATTGACGCCTATTTCAACAACACGATCAAGGCCCACCCGGAGCAGTACCCGTTCATGAAGGTGGAAACGGAAAACCCTACTTATGCCGCTGGTGCAAGCGCTACCCCGCAAGCGAACCAAACGGCCTCTGCTCAGAGTGCTGGGAAAATCGAAATGACTACTGACAATCCCGTCACATCCCTTGCCGTGATCGACACGCTGGAGAACAGCGCCCTGTTCGCCTCTGGTGGCGTCACGGACGCGCAGCTTGCCGCGGGCCGCGAGTGGTATCTCGCCAACGCGCCCAAGGGCATTGAGACGGAAGAGAAGCGCACGGCCTTGAAGCGGTTCGCGCGTCCCCTCCAGAAGCTCCGCACCGGCATCGAGGCGCGGGCCAAGGAGTTTACCGGGGAGACGAAGCGAAAACTCGCAGCCATCGACACGGAGAAGCGCCGCCTGGTGCAGATCGTGGGCGGCATCGAGGATGAGGTGCTGCGCCCGCTGACGGAGTGGGAGCGGGAAGAGGAGGCGCGGAAGGTGCGGCTGGCCGGCATTGTGAAGAGTCTCGGGGAGCACGTGGTCAACGCTATCTATCCGAACATCGCATCGCTGGAAGAGACCATCGCAGAGCTGGAAGCCTTCGACGTGTCCACCATGCAGGAGTACAAGGTGGGAGCGGAGAGCGCCATTGCCGCATCCCTCCGGGTGCTCAAGCCGGAACTGGAGCGGCGCCGGGAAGCCGATGCCAACGCCTTCGAGCTGGCCGAACTGCGGCGCAAGCAAGCCGAGCGCGACGAACAGGACCGCATCGCAGAGCAGAAACGCCGGGACGATGAACGCATTGCCGAAGCTGCGGAGAAGTTGGCTGCTCAGAGGATTGCCGAGCTGACGCCGCTCCCGGTAGTCACGGCCCCGGCAAAGGGCTTTGGCTCTCCGGCAGCGGTTCAAGCCGCGCAGGAGTACACCACAGCAGAGCAGCGGCAGAAGATCATGGACGAAGCCGCCGACGCTCTCATGGGCCTGGTCCTGACCCGCACGGAAGCCATGCGCGTCGTGTCCGCCATCGCAGACGGGGAGATTGCCCACATCACCATTTCGTACTGAAAGGAAATGCAATGACAACGAAATCTGAGATATTGAAATCGCAACCAGTACCGAAGTTCGAGAGCTCGGCACAAAAGAGCCACGCACCACGAACCAAACCGGGACAGCGCGGCTTGTTTGTGAACGTGAGCGATGCCCACCACGAACTTCTTACTAAGAGCGCAGACGGGCGACCTGTCAACATTTGGCTGTCGAAGCTGGTCGAGCGCCACATCGAAGAGTGGACGGAGATAGTGGGGTAGCCATGCCCTTTCCATCCACTCTCGCCGCAATGTTCTCATCCGGGTACGAGTACGCCCGGTGGGAGCATTGCGCGGCGTGCGGGGAGCCGGTAGAACTCTACACCACGCCGGGGGGCAGAACGATTGCGATGGAGCCGATGTGCTCCAGCGAATCCCCGGCCGTCAGGCACTACGAAGTGTGCAAGCCGCCCAACCCCAACCCGGAGACGCAGAAGCCGCAGGAGCAGGCCGTAGCGCCCCGACAAATCAAGCTCTACGGAGTCACAGACAAGAACATGATCGCCTGCGGATGGTTGGATGGGACGCTGGAGATCGCCTTCAAGTTTGGACGGTATCGGTATGCCAACGTTCCAGAGAACATGTTTGTGACGCTGCGCAAGAACCCCTACCCGAACTCGTACTTTAGCAAGGTGGTGAAAAACCGCCCTGAACTCTATCCCTGCACAAAGGTTGGATGACATGGCTTTTCCGCAAACACTGGAAGAAATGACGGCGCATGGCTACAAGTTCAAGGACTACGCTGAATGCAAAGGCTGCGGTGACTCTATCGAGTGGTGGGAGACGCCGAACGGAAAGAACATCCCCATGAACCCAATGGAGCGCGGCACGGCTCCGGCGGTGGCGCATTGGTCAACCTGCACTGAAGCCGACTCCTTCAGGAAGCGCGACTGATGCGACATCTGTTTGAGCACAGG
>JBAVYF010000397.1:0-2317 GCA_049698655.1 Occallatibacter sp.
GGACAGAAGATGGCGGCTAAGGCGGCGATCCTGCAACTGATTCCCTTCCTGCTGCAGATTCTGCAACAGCCGCAACTGCTGGACGCGCTGCACCAGACGGGAAGGACCATTGACTTCGAGGCCATTGAGGCGCTCTTTATCCGCATGAGCGAATTGGATGGGAACGCGGACAACATCTTCCGCGCCATGACGGCGCGCGAGCGCGTGACCTATAAGCAGCAGAACCCGGCGGCGCAAAAGGTGCAGGGCGAGCTGGCGGTGGAAACGCAACGCGGCAAGAACAAGATTGCCGAGCAGCAGGTGCGCAGCCAGGGCGACCTGACCACCAAGCTGGCCACCGTGGCTGCTGAGCGCGCGGCGGGAAGCGTGGAGCTGGAGCGCGCCGAAGGGCTGCTGGAACGGAACGAGGACGAAGGCTACCTGCGCAGCGGCGTGCCGGGGATGGAGGGGTGATGCCGCGGCTTGAGGACTTTTGGGCGGGGAAGCCGCTGACGCCGGAACTGGAAAGATTGAGAGATGGGGTAGAAGATCGCCCCGAAGCCTCGCAAGAACAGCCGGAGGCGGCGTTTGACGACCTGGAACGGCCGCTTTACGACGAAGAGCGCAAGGAACTGACGCGGCTGGTGGCGAGCGCCGGCTGGCAGGTGCTGGAACGGCTGATGGAAAGGACTTGCGCCACGCTGGAAAGAAGTGCTATCGTGCTGAGTCAGAATGATCCGCTGGCCAATGCCGACGCGATTGCCCGAGGTTGGGCGTATTTTGGCATGTGGAAGGACATGCGGAAGGGTATGCAGGCGCTGATCGACGAGGAAGTGAAGACGCTGAAACGAAGCGCCGCAAAGCAGGACTGAGATGAAAGCCTACTGGACGGACGAGAAGCCGGATGGGACCAAGATCACGGACGGCCGCGTGTGCCGCGTGCTGGACCCAGAAGATGGCAGCGCGCCCATTCGCGTCTACGGCAAGGACCAGGAGGCCGTGCTGAGCAAGATCGAGCGCACCAGTATGCTTGGCCAGTCGCTGATCAGCGAACTGAAGAAAGGCGCCGGAAAAACCGCCGCAGGCCCGCAACTGGTGCCGGCGCGGAGTCCCGACATCCTGACCGCCGACGAGACGCTGCAACTGACCGAGGCGCTGCAGGACCCGAAACGGGCCGCGGAAGCCAGCGAGCGGCTGGCCCGGAGCCATCGCGCGCTGGAACACGAAAAAGCGCAAGCCTTCGAGCGTACCGCGACAGCCTGGGCGGCGACCCATCCGGAGCTGAAGGATTCGCTCTACAACAAAAAGCTGATTACCGACAACGCGCGGATGCGCGTGGGAGGACGGCTTGAGGCCATTCGAGCGGAGACGCTGGAGATGGTCTACCAGGAATTGACGGCGGGCGGCTACCTGTTGACACAGGAGGAGGCGGCCCTTGAGAACAGCACATTAACCCCCGCAGTGCCACCGGCGGAGACGCCGGCTCCCGTACCGTCGAGACAAGAAGGCGCCTTTGCGACCAACCATCGGGCAACGCGGCTGAATGCGACGCAACAGGCAACTTGGCAGCCGAAGTACACACGGGCGCAACTGGAAAAGCTGACTACCAAGGAGACCGACCGCCTGCTCAAGGATCGCGGACAGGCAGGGAAGGACTACCGGGAAGCCTGCGACTACTGGTATGGCGCACGGCAGCAGGCGACCGCCTGAGGCCAGATGGGGAGAATGAGATGAAGCGGAGGACGATGGATTTGAATGGCGTGAGCAGAGCGAGCGAGATGCTGATTCGCTTTGTGCTGAAACCCGTGGAATGGACAATCGTGGGCCTGGGCTGGATCCTGTTGGTTTTGACGCTGACCTGCTACGGCTATGCCGATCAATTTCTTGCGGGAGCCAGCATACTGGCGCGCGGCGGCGTGCTGGGCGATGGGCCCAGTCCAGCCTCAATGCAGACCGGCAACATGCCGCAGGCATCGTTGACGGTGCACTACAACAAAGCTTTTATGAAGTGGCTGGCGGCGACCCTCTTCATGTTCAGGATGTGCACGCCGATGACGCAGCCGGCGAAGAGCGGCATGACCTTCCGCAACTTCATGCTGTCGCCCGTCGGGCCGGATCTGGTGCAACAAACGCAAGGGACCATCGGATCGCCGGTCTCGGTTAGCTGCAACTTCCGCGACATCGTGCTGGGACAATGGGCCAACTACCTGAACTTTTCGGATTTCACGTTCATGACATCGATTTCAGACGACGTGATGAACTATCGGAAGATGCTGGCCTACATGCTGGGCCAGACCTACGACGATCTGATCATGACCAACTTCGATTACCTGGGCAC
>JBAVYF010000398.1:0-4470 GCA_049698655.1 Occallatibacter sp.
GCACAACGCAAGCTCGCGGAATGGAGTTCGGCACAACCCCATTGCCGTTGACGGGAAATGGCGGGCTGGCTGACAACCGCTTCTCTGGTACTCCGCGCGGCTGCGCCATAGCCGCACATGGAGAGAAGACCGCGCGCTACCTCATGTTTCTTTTCTCCGTGCCTGCCGAAGTCAGATCCGTCAAAAATGTCACGCCCGTTGGCGATGCCATTCTCTTCCATGATGAATCTGGAAGGACGTCCTTCTCCATCCCCGCAAAAGGATGTGAAGCGTTTCTTTCTTAGGTCAGTGCCTGTGTGGCACTGGCCAAAATGAATACCGCCAGAATGAGCACGGCAACACTACCGAGTTGAATTGCGAGAGGACGCCGTCCGCTGGCTTTCCATTCCCCGGTCGCAATGCCCAACAGGCTGGCCGCAATCACAATGAGGGACATAAAGAGCGGCCATCCCACCGCCGCGCCCAATGGCCCCAGCTTTGCCACAGAGGCGCCATAAAGCAGAACGCTTCCAAACCAGAAGATGGCCATGACCAGTGCAAGCGTTCCATGATTCAACCATGAAGCGCGAAAATTGTGGCTGCTCGAATTCCTGTTGAGCAAGAAGATGCAATAGAGCAGATTGGGAATGGCTCCAGCAGCCAGGAGCGGAAGCCAGACTGCGTTGGAGGAGTTGGCAGGGCTGGCGCCATGCAGGAGTGCGATGCTGGTCAGAGACGCTCCATAGGCAAGGCCGAAGTTCATCGAAGCGGCTCCGCATCCGCACAGGATGGCCAGAATGGAACCTAGCGCTGCGCTCTTGCGCTGCTCGAGCGCGCCAGCGGACCGGGCATGGTCGCGCATACTTCCAGCCACCGCACAAATTGCTACGCCAAGCAGCATGGTTGCAATACCAAGCAACAGTATGTGGCCTGAGGGAGTGTGGAGTATGTCTGGATGAAGCCTCATCAGTGGAATCAATGCACCGACCGAGGCGGATGTGCCCAGTACCAGTGAAAAGGTTAGAGCAATGCCGATGGTATCGACGGCTATTCCAAAGAGAACCTGGGAGAGCCCCCAGATCGTTCCAAACACCATCACATAAATTACAGGCGTGAAACCCGCAGCGCGATACACCGCGGCAAGATCAGGAATGGTACAGCACGTGGCCAATGCAGGCAGCAAAATGAGAGAGAAAAATGTCCAGACCAGCCACGTATTTTCCCACGCCCAGCGCCGCGTGAATTTCATGGGCAGAGTAAAGCTCGCATTCATCAGGCCTGCAATTACAAGGAGCAGAAAACCTGTTGCTGGATTATTCATCACACGCCACCAAAGTACCTAGTAATTGAAGCCTTGGCAAAACGGAAGACCGTCCAGGTTCCTGCAGCGTGTGCTGGAGGAAATGAGCGACTTCAGCAAACGAGGGCAGCGCATCCCAACCCCGTCGTTGTCCTCCCGCGGCCCGGGCCTTGAGTGCGGCAGCGGCAGTGGCAAAGATGATGGCATCCTCGACAGCAAGCTCCCTAGCAACGGCCAAGGCGAAGGCGCCATGAAACGTATCGCCGCATCCGGTGGTATCGAAGACATCCACCTTGAAGGCGGGATAGTGGCGTACCGCATCGTCCGTGCCGGACTTGAAATAGCAGCCTTCAGCAGCATCTGTCACCACCGTCGCGCGGCGCTCCGTGCTGGCCAGGAACGCGCAGGCCTTGCCAGGATTATTGCAGCCGCTTGCCCAGAGAGCCCATGCCTTGGGAACAATCAGGTAGTCCGTCAATGCAGCCAGGCTCTTTGCCGATTCAGTGCAGCCTTCAATGTCCCCTAGCACCGGGACCCCAAGCCGGCGCGCCTTCTCGGCAACCAGCGTGAGCGATGGCTCGGTAATATGGTCGAGCAACAGGAGCGCAGCCGACTGAATCAACTTGTCAGGCAGTTGATCCGGCTGCACTACCCGATATAGCGCGGGATTGTAGAAGACATTGCGATGTCCCTGGGCGTCGACCACAATCACGCTGTGGTATGGCCCTCCGGACGGATCATCGACGATATGGGAGACATCGACTCCACGCTGCTCGAGCGCGGATTCGATAAATCTGGACAGGTCGTTGTTTCCGAATCTCGCCACGTAGGCGACGCGGCCACCGAGCGAACCGACTGTCGCGATTGCCGTGCAGGCAGGTCCCCCGCCCTGACGGGTGCTGCCGTGAACCGGCACTTTGCAATCCACTGGCGGATATTCCGAAACATAGATCAGATCGTCCACTGCCGCGATCCCGGCCCCGAGTATGTCATAACGCTTGTTCATAGATGCTTTCCGTCCGTTGATAGCTTCAGGACAGCCATCGATGATTCGCGATGCTTCCTGAACTCCAACCCGATGAAATGCGACCATCCGCGCCCGCTCTACGCGTCCCCATAGTTTGCGTTCGTTGCAGTCAGTTCCAGGTCACGGTCAAGGCTACGGCGTGGGGATATGCCCCTTGACTGGAGCGCCCCATGATAGGCCTTCACCGCTTCCGCAGGCAGAATTTGATCGTCCGCCACCAGGCGCAGATATTGAACAAACGATAGCTGGTCCTCGGCCGCGTTGATCTTTCGGCCGAACATCGCGACCCGCGCCCCATGACGCTTTGCCTCGTAGACAAGAGCAAATGCATCATGTGATGTGCCCGCGGAGCCGCCCAATACACCAACTACGAGTGAAGGATCGTATCCACACAATTCTTCCATGGCCCTTGGGCCGGCATAAGGAATCTTCAGAAAACGAGGCCTTGCGGCTGAGGGCACTCCGGCCAGCAGTCGCACGATATGGTCATTCACGAAGTGTGGGATTGTTTCGGGCGCAATGCCGTGGACTTTGGCTGGCACATTGGGATAAAACACCTCGAGAAAATGGCTGAAGCGCTTCTGCTCCGCTTCCAGACGGAATGCTTTATAAGCTTCCATGACCCGGATGTCGTTCTCCGGATCGTTGTTGAAAGTTACCGAATAGAGCCCCAGGGTCGCGCCCAAATGGCGCTCCGACTCCGAACATGGACTCTTGCCTGCTTGAATGTGGTCGATCGTGGCCGTGGCGAGCGGTCGCGAAAGCGCTTCAGGATAGCGCGAGCCACGTACGATATGGATGTCCGTCGTATCGTTCGCTCGCACGGCGGGAGTCACCGCCGATGAGTCGAAGATGCGCTCTTGAATTGTCAGGATCTCCGAGGTGCTGGCGGACATAAGCATGATGTCCACCATGCCCTGGGAGACAATTTGCCGCATCTGATTCCGGTATTCGGCCAGCGACCTGAGTCTTCCGTCTTGATTCCGCCCTGGCGATGAGATCCCGAACGCCATGTCAGCATCCTTGGCATCAGCCAGGATGAAGACACGGCTCATCGAGTCATTTTTCAGGGCGGCGAGTTTTACATCGAGAGTCTTTTCCACGTGCCTCCATTGAGCGCCAAGCTAGCCCATGGGATATTCATATCCCAGCGAGTGCGCAGAGCTGGTCGATCACTGCGCCGAATTCTGGATGCGGCGCGTCGAATAGGCATCATAAGCGAATCGAAAGAGCTGGGTTAACGGCAAATATCCGCGGCCCTTATGTTTTGCGGTGTAAAACAACGGCCAAAGGCGCAGGCGCGTTCACGGCTGCATTTGTGTGCCAAAGTCGAGAATGGCTGGCTGGTTGTCAGGGCTGCTGCTGCGGGTGTAGTATTTCACTCCATGAAGTCAGATACGCCCACTGCGGGAAAGCGCAAGATTGACAAACGGTCATATACAGTTCGATCGGTAGTGCGCGCGGCGGCCATCCTGAAGGCGTTTTCGTCTGCCTCTGAGGTGCTTACGCTACGCGCTGTCGTTGAACGCGTCCAGCTCGACAAAGGAACGGTTTTTCGTTTGCTCGAGACTCTCGTTGAAACCGGCCTCGTCGACCGGGCCGGCAAGGAAGGGTATTGGTCGCGCTTGCAACCGGTTCAGTCAAAGAGATTCCGGCTGGGGTACGCCTCACAAAGCAACTTACTGCCATTCACCGGGATCGTCACGGATGGCCTGCGCAGCGCCGCGAGTACGGCCAACATAGACCTTGTGATCTTGAACAATCAGTTCAGCCCACGTGTGGCTTTGGAAAACGCAAAGCGATTTGTCGCAGAGAAGGTGGATATTGTCATTGATTCTCAAATCAACGTGAATGTGGCCTCTCAAATTGGCGCTACCTTCCTGGACGCGGGAATACCTTGTATTGCGGTCGATATCCCGCATCCGGGCTGCTTTTATTTCGGAGCCGACAATTACAAGGCTGGGCGCATTGCGGGTCGTCATCTCGCCCGTTGGGCTCTCAGAAACTGGCATGACGTGGTAGAGCAGGTCATCTATCTGGGAGTCGATGTTGCGGGGCCGCTGTTGAACAGCAGATTGACTGGAATGTGTGATGGACTGAACGAATATATGCCCGAGAGCAGGAATATTCCTACTTGTCATTACGACACAAAGGGCGGCCAGTT
>JBAVYF010000399.1:0-4488 GCA_049698655.1 Occallatibacter sp.
CGCCAGCGCAATTACACCATCGGGCGCTGGCCGGAATGGACGGCGACGGCGGCGCGGGATGAGGCGCTGGCGCTCAAGAAGAAAATCAGGGACGGGTCCGACCCGCTGGAGGAAAAGCACCAGGACCACTCAGAGCCTACGCTTGCGATTCTGACAGCCGAGTACATGGCGAGCGATGGCGAGAGCAAGAAGCGGCCTAGCAGCGTCCGCAATGACCGGCAGATGCTCAAGAGCATCATTCTCCCCCGCCTTGGCAAGATGCGCCTCAAGGCGATAGCAAAGCGCGACATTGAGAAGCTACATTCCGCATTGAAAGAGACGCCGTATCAGGGCAACCGCGTCCTGGGGCTACTGTCAGCGATGTTCAACTACGCGATTGAGCGGGGAATGATGGTAAGCAATCCCGCTCACCGAATCGAGAAGTTCCCCGAAGAGAAACGCGAACGGTTTCTGACCATCGAAGAAATGCAGAAGCTACGCGAGGCGATTGAAGGATACCCGGACGTGTCCGCCCACAATGCCCTGTTGCTGCTGATGCTCACAGGCTCTCGTGAGGGCGAAGTGCTCAAGGCCGAATGGGAACAATTCGACTTGGCTCGCGGAACGTGGACTAAACCGGCGCGCAGTACAAAGCAGAAGAAAATCGAGCATATTCCATTGAGTCCGGCTGCTCGCGCATTACTTGAGTCGATGCAGACGCCGGGCGCAACCGGGCCGCTCTTCCCAGGACGCAGCGGCGGCGCTCGCGTTTCACTGACGCGCCCCTGGAGACAGGTGTGCCGAGCCGCTGGCCTAGTGGATACTGTCACCATCAAGGGCAAGCGCGGGCCGCTGGTACGCTATCGCTCGACGCTGAGGGTTCACGATCTGAGGCACAATTTTGCGAGCCATTTGGTGAATAAAGGTGTCAGTCTGCAAATTGTCGGCAAGCTGCTAGGACATTCCCAGATTGCAACCACGATGCGTTATTCTCACCTGCAAGACGCCGCGCTGAGGGATGCGACTGGCATATTTAGCGCGATTTACACGGATGCTGCCACACGGAAGACGGGGACAAAATAATGACAAAGGCCGTGCGCTCTAATTCCAAGTGGACTCCTGGGCAGCATCCATTCGTCTGCGCTGGAGATGGAATCTCCGATTTTGTTAGCTTCACAATTAAATACCCGTGCACGTTTGCCGATGTGGTCCGAGAGATTTCACAGAAACGGAAACTGCGAGTCGAGAGCCTTCCCCACGAATGGGAGTCAATAATATTTCCTGTCCTCTTGTACAGTGAATGGCACGGCTCAGGATTAGATGAACAGGGCAAAGGGATGTTACCAGTACACGGGTCTGCATCTGAAAGGGTCAAGATTCTCTGCGGTTGCTTTGAAAACGTGGAATACAAGATTGTCGGGCGCTCGCTTCGATTCAGGGTTATAGAAGCGCATGGCCCGCTATCAGAATTCGATAAACTCGCTGGCCGATTAACTTATGATGCGCCGCGTGGAAGCAACGGACGAATTGCAGACGCAGACTATCGCAAGATCGTTGTGGAGCTTGATAAGGCCGGTTACAAGCCGATTGACTGCCTGGAGCGCGAGTCGCGTAAGGCGCTTGCACTATGGAATCAAACACACTCCAGAGATGGCAAAGCCCGGCAGACGTTTTTGAGTGCCTACCTTCATTCGCAATTTAGCTCCGGCGTGCGGCGGCGGTTGAGCCGTGCTCAGGGAGAGTACAAAAAAGCGCATCGAATAGCATTGGGCCACTGACAAAGTATCAGTGACTCACCATCCGCGCAACACACATAAAGCCCGCTATCCATGCGGGTCTTATGTTTTCTGGGGTACTGTCGGCTTTCTCCGAGTCAGCACAGTGTCAACAATATGCAGAAAAGTTACCGGGTAAATTGTCCGCGCAGAATCTTGCGGACCTTATTCGCATCCGCGCCAAACCCGCGTAAACACTCAGGATTATGCACGGGAATTGTCCGAGATGCGCTGACAAATAGGCAAAATCGTATATTTTTCTGTCAGCGAGTCTCATTCTGTGACTATGGAAAACACACAGACGGCACCACTTGTCAGATTGGATTACTTAGAACCCGCTGAGTTGGCCCGCGAATTGGATGTTTCCGAGCGCACGATTCACCGCTGGAGCGTTCTGAGGATTGGACCGCCGCGAGTGACGATAGGCCGCACGGTCCTCTATCGCCGTGAGAGCGTGCGGCAATGGCTTGCTTCACGCGAAGAGCGGCAGGGCCGCACGTCTGGCCGTAGACTGGCGACGCAACGGTGAACGCGCCCGCCGCTGTGCTCCCACCGGAAGTAATCGCCGCCGTTAGCCTTCACCGGCGTCTGTTTCCGGTTGAGGCGAGTGGGAAGCTGCCGCTAGTGAAGGAATGGCAGAGGGTGACCACCAGTGACCTTGCACTGCTTGAGGCGTGGGCAGTCCAATTCCCCGGCTGCAACTGGGGCTTGGCAACGGGAACGGCTTCCGGCCTGGTGGTGATCGACATAGACGGCGAAGCGGGCCGCACATCATTGGCAGACCTGGAGCGGCGAGGCTTGATCCTGCCCGCAACGCTTACAGTGACCACGGGGCGCACGGATGGGGGAGAACATCGGTACTACCGTGGGCCGTCCGGGGTTGATATTCGCAATGACCAGAGCGGCAAGATCGGGCTGCATATTGACGTAAGAGGAACGGGCGGGTTTGTAGTATGCCCGCCGTCCATTCATGCCAGCGGAAAACAATATCGCTTTGTTGACCCATCCGCGCCCATTGCAGACTTGCCCGCCTGGATAGTCGAGCGGCTTACCGTGCGCCCGCCAATGCCCACCGCAACGGCACAGACAAGCCCGCAGACCGTCGGGCAGGGCAACCGCACAAACAGGCTGGTGAGTCTAGCGGGAACGCTTCACAAGCGGGGAGCGGACCCGGCAACCATCGAAGCGGCCTTGATTGCGGAGAATCTGGCACGTTGCAGCCCGCCCTTGCCAGAGGCAAAGGTGCGCGGCATTGCGGCGGACATTGCAAAGCGGTATCCGTCCAGTGAGAGCGCGGCGCAAGCGGTGAACGGTCTCAAGCTAGTTGCGCTTGGCGAGTTACTTTCGCGGCCCATAATTCCGGTGGATTATTTACTGGCGGGGCGTCTAGTTGCGGGGAGCGTTTCAATTATCGCCTCCAAGCCAAAATGTGGAAAGTCTACCTTTGCGCGTAACCTTTCCTTGGCCGTAGCCAGGGGAGAGAGTTTCCTTGGCTGGCCCGTCAAGCAGGGCGCGGTTTTGTATCTTGCCTTAGAGGAACGGGCTGAGGATGTGGCGGCTGACTTTCGCGCAATGGGTGCGGACGGGTCCGAGGATATTCAAATAGGCGATTCCGCAGCGGTCATGGACGTGTTGTCAATCCTTCAAGATAAGAAACCCGTCCTGCTGGTAGTCGATCCACTATTTCGCCTGGTTCGCATCCAAGACGGGAACTCCTACGCCGAAACCTATGCGGCACTCGGACCGCTGATCGACGTTGCGCGGCAAACAGGGGCACACATTCTCTGTCTCCACCATTCGAGCAAGGCGGCGAAGGCCGAGTCTATCGACGCGCCGATTGGCAGCACGGCATTG
This sequence comes from Occallatibacter sp., assembly GCA_049698655.1. Lineage (GTDB taxonomy): Bacteria > Acidobacteriota > Terriglobia > Terriglobales > Acidobacteriaceae > Telmatobacter. Next base: position 3,609 of record JBAVYF010000399.1, read on the forward strand.
GCGGGCGCTGTTACTTCGTTAATGGTTATGCGGCGCTGTGAATCGTACCGCACCATTTGCAGCGTCCAAAGAATCGGCCCGGACTTGTTGGAAACCGTTTTACATTTCGACGCGGCAACAAAACGTCTTTCCTTGGGTGGAAGCCGGGAGTGTGTTGAAGTGGCAAACGTGGGGGTTGCAATTCTGGCGGCCTTGGTTGACAAGTCCCTGAGCGAGCCGGAAATTGACGACGCTATCGAGGGCAAAACCACTATCAAGCGCAAGGCGCTTCGGGAGCTGACCGGCCAGGGAAAGATTGCCCGTTCCGGGAGCGGAAAACGGGGTGATCCGTACAAATACCAGAAAGGTTGTTCCCCTGTTCCCGCCCTTATAGAAAAAAACGGGAACAAGAAACTTTTTGAGGGTGTGTCCGAAGAGCTAAACCGGGAAGAAAAAAAGGTTGTTCCCTCTATCCGTAACTATAACGGGAACAAGGGAACAAGCAATTCAAATGATCCCGAAGCGGGTACAAACATTGAAGAAATGCTTGTTCCCGACAAAACGGGTTTGCCTCTGAATTCTGAAAAGCCAGGTACAAGCAATTTAGTGGAGGTTCGCGTATGAACGCGGCGGCGGAGCTGGTTGAGCGGATCGAAGCGGCGGGCGGACGATTCACGGTCGAGGGCGAAGAGCTGGTGGTCCGTCCGGGTGATCCCGCTGTGACATTCGTAGCAGAGTTGCGAATTCATAAGGGCGAGATTATCGACTTGCTCCAGAGTCGCACAGCCGAGCCAATGGAAGCGACACTTCCCGGTGAATGGCTTTTGGAGCAGTGTGCCTTCCGTGACCGCTGCTTTGGCGGAACCGGGGCGCTATACCTTTCCCTTGCCCGCTGGTGCGC
>JBAVYF010000400.1:0-3595 GCA_049698655.1 Occallatibacter sp.
TCGGTGCGGACGTCGAAGGGGAAGACCGGCCCGGTCAGCAGTTTGTGCTCGGTCACAAAGGCTTCCAGATCCTTGAACTTGACCGGCGGCGGCGCGAAGATCTTGGCGGACAGCTCAATGCGGTCAAACTCCTTGGAGTCCTGCCCTTGCGTCCCCGGGCCCGTACCCAGGCTTTCCATGCCACCCTTGAAGCGGTCGGCCTTCGAAGCCTTGCCCATCTGCTCATACTGGGTCTGGCCGGCGCCGGGAACGTGCAACAGCGCGTCCTTCTCGCTGCGGTCAATGGTGAAGTGGTAGTCGCCGCACTGGCAGGTATCCACAAACTCGAGGTCGATATTCTCGCCGATGCCCTCAAGATACCGGTAGTGCCAGGTCTCGAAGGGGAAAGTCGAGGTTTCGCCGCCGCCTTCGTCCATGGGCCGCTGGTAGCTGCCGCCGGAGGGGTGGGAATCGATGGAGTCTGCCGGGCCCCATGAGATATAGATGCGGCCGCGGTCGGTCTTCCAGCCGGGCTTGCCGGCCGCGTAGTGCTCGTTGGCGTAGGCGATGCGCCGGTAGTGCTCTTCACGGAACTCGTTCTCCGGCGAATCCGGATTGGGGTTGCGCCGCAGCCAGAAGTTCTCGATGAAGGCATCGCGCTCTTCGTCGTTGCTGAGGGTTCTGAAGGCCTTGCGCTCCTCGTCGGAGATGATGTAGGTCACGTCCTGGTCCAGCCAGGTCTTGTAGGCGCCCTTCAACTCCTGCCGGACAGCCTTCTGTGCGGCGAGCTTCTCCTTGTCGGAGCGCTCGCGCTTGAGCGGGTCCACCTCCTGATTTTGGCCATTGGACGGTTGCGCCAGTGCTGGCGGGTTGTCCTTCTGCTGGGCAAAAAGCCCGGAGGCGGGGGTAAAGACCAGGCCGCAACCCAGTGCCACGATGAGAAGACGATAGCGGTTCAGCATCATTTGAATTGAAAACTCCTGCGATCCCTTATTCTACTGGTCCGGAAAGGGCTGGGCAAGATTCCGTAGGGTCCCGGCTGCCTGGTTAGACCAGGAATCGCGGTCAAGGTAAGCAGGAAAACGCTCCCATGGAACTGCTAAACTGTCTGCGGGTAGGGTTTTGAGGCCCGCCGGGCCGCTCGCGCGCCTGGAGCAAAACCTGGGAAGACGTATCCTGGAGCCACAACACTCAAGTCGACGCGACCAACAGGGAGCGGCGGCCTTGAATACACTGGATAGGGCATAGTATCCCTGGTTTTGCTCTGGAATACAGGCGCGCTTGTTCTGTTCTGCTTCTGTTCTGCCCTGCCGCTTTATTTTGCGCTGCTTGCGCGGTTCCTGCATTCTGCGCGAAAAGGATGTTGACTGAGACAAATTCATCCGGCCCCGGCGAGCCGGTTGGCAGTCGCGCGGGAAGAGCCGGAGGTAGCTTTTGGTGGACATCGTGAACCATACCGGCGCCAATTGCGTACACTAATTGGAGAGTCCCGGAGCACGCACCTCGCATGAAGAAGACTATTTTGATCATTCTCGCCGTCGTGGCCGTCATTGGGCTTGTGGCCTTGTTCATCTACAGGCAGCAGGCCGGCTACACCAAGGTTCTCACCGCCAGGATCGCGCGCCAGGATCTGGCCACAGTGGTCAGCGGCACCGGCCAGATCAAACCCAAGACTTACGCGGTCCTGGGCGCTACGTCCATGGGCCGCGTCACTCACCTCTTCGTAAAAGAGGGGGACATGGTGAAGAAGGGCCAGACGGTCGCCACCATCGAGAACGTGCAGCAGGAAGCAACTGTCTCCGGCCAGGAGGCTGCCATCGCAGCCGCCAAAACCGACATCGCCGCCGCTGTTGCCAATGAAAAAACCGCCGAAGCCAATGTCGAAAAGGCCAGGGCCGATCTGGTGCAGAAGCGGCTGGACTGGGAGCGCGAACAGCCCCTTTACGAGGCCGGCATCGTGGCTAAGTCGGATTTCGACGCCAAAAAGGCGGCCTATGACACGGATGTAGCCTCGGTGGATCAGGCTGTGGCGGCGCTGAATCAGGCCAAGGCGCAGACCGATTCCCTGCGCGGGCACCTGCGGACGCAGGTAGCCAGCCTGCGCGCTGACCAGAATATGCTCGACTTGACCATGGCCGTCGCCCCCTTTGACGCCATCGTGACCAACGAGCCCATCCGCGAGGGTGAAACGGTGGTGGAAGGCATCGAAGGATACCAGGGTTCGACCCTGATGACCCTGGCAGATATGAGCGTCATCACCGCCGAGGTCAAGGTGGACGAAACCGACATCGTCAACATTCGCGTCGGCCAGCCGGCCGATGTGACCGTGGACGCTTTGCCCGGCAAGGTCTTCAAAGGCCATGTAACCCTGGCTGGCGATCAGGCTCTGCTGCGCTCCACCGGAGTGGCCACCTCGCAGTCCACCACCGGCACTGAGGAGGCTAAAGACTTCAAGGTCGTAGTAACGCTGGACGAGCCATCGAGCGACCTGCGCCCCGGACTCAGCACCACCGCCAAGATCACCACGGCGCGCAAGGCGAACGTGCTCTCGCTGCCCATTCAGGCGCTGACCATGCACTCGCCCGACGACGACAACAACGCCAGGAACGGCGTACAGGCGGCTTCATCATCCTCCACGGCCAAAGCCAAGAAGGATCCTGTGCAGGGCGTCTATGTGGTGGACAAGGACAAGAGCGGCAAGCTGAGGGCCACCTTCGTGCCGGTCACCACCGGCATCACCGGGGCCACCGACATCGAAGTGCTCACCGGTCTTAAAGAGGGCGATGAGATCGTCACCGGCCCCTACAAGACGATGCGCGGCCTCAAAAACAAAGCGTTGGTCAAGCGGGACACCGCCAAGCCGGCCGTGTCGGCGTCCGGCGGAAGCTCTTAACAGTCGCCCAAGGAAGAGATTCGAATGGCTCTGATCGACACCAGTGAAGACGTACGGCAGGCGGCTCCGCCAAACGGCGACATGATCGTCGTCGAGGATCTGTGGCGCACCTACGACATGGGCTCGGAACAGCAGGTGCAGGCGCTGCGCGGAGTCTCCCTGCGCATCAAGCACAACGAGTACGTGGCCATCATGGGCCCGTCCGGCTCCGGCAAGTCCACGCTGATGAACCTGATCGGCTGCCTGGATACGCCCTCCCAGGGCCGTTACTGGCTCAACGGCCAACTGGTCAGCACGCTGGACGACGACCAGTTGGCGCGCATCCGCAACAAGGAAATCGGATTCGTCTTCCAGACCTTCAACCTGCTGGCGCGCGCCACCGCCTTGCACAACGTCGAGCTGCCGCTGATTTATAACGGCACCTCGGCCGCCGCGCGCATCGAGCGGGCCAAGGAATCGCTGGCCGACGTCGGCCTCGAGTCGCGCATGTACCACAAGCCCAGCGAGCTCTCCGGCGGCCAGCGCCAGCGCGTAGCTGTTGCCCGGGCGCTGGTCAACCGGCCCTCCATCATCCTGGCCGACGAGCCCACCGGCAACCTCGACTCCAAGACCGGCTTGGAGATCATGGCGCTCTTCGATACGCTGCACGCCAACGGCAACACCATTGTGCTGGTCACCCACGAGCCGGACATCGCCGAATTTGCGCATCGCGTGGTGCATATT
>JBAVYF010000401.1:0-20858 GCA_049698655.1 Occallatibacter sp.
CGCGAAACTTGTGCGCCCCGGCGGAGAGTCGAACCGGACGCCGCGCGCCCCAGCCGCGGTGCGTTGCCAGCGGCAACAGGAGCGGGACTCACAGCGATTGCCTGAATAACTGGCTGGCCAGCAGAAATTGCCCGTCTCGCGCATCGACCGGCTGCACTGGCTGAGTAGGAGAAAACCTGTAGATAATACCGGTGGCCGGACCTTGCACGTTCACCAGCGGAAACCCGGAATACCTGAGCTTCAGTGCGTCATTCCGCGTGGTTTCAGTGATTTTCACCGCGCTTTCCTTTTGACCACGGCACATGGCGATTCTCCTTCAAAGTTAGTCACTTCCGGCAGAGGTGGAGGCTTTACTGTTACCGGCCCCCCAACAGGGCCTAGCCGCATCCCTTTCAGAGCAAGAGCAGCAACAACAGCAAAGCCAATGACAAGTACAACCACGGGGTAGTCCATGAAATGTCTAACTTTGACGCTCTTCCGGATAATGCCGCGGGCTTGTCTGATTCTGATAAGTTGATCGGAGTCAATAACTCCGCCCAGGGTGCCGCCTGCTCCAACCCGCCGTGGAACAGTTCCTGCTTGCTTTCCTGGCCCGGCTTCTCATAGATTGCCTGGGATTTCTCTGCTTGCTTACGCATCGCCCTCACACTTCGCAATGACTCGATAGCCAGCGCGCACAGAACAAAACACCAGACAAAATTGATCTCGTTCATCTCGAAGTTTCTCCATTCTGCCGTGGATGCAGACGGAACCCGCTCCGAAAACGGGTTCCGCCTGCCTCTGGGGAAGCCAATCGATCCCGCTAGCTCATCGCTCGCAGGCAATAACCAGCCGGCGCTTGCTTCAAGCTGAATCTCGCGCCGCTGCTTACGTTGATGCCCGGAGGAATCAGGATCACACCATCTAGACTGTTTCCCCAAACCACCGGGGCGCCTGAATCGGTGGCGGGAGGCGGCGTATTCCAGGAAAGCACCGCCCGCACCTTCACCTTCTTTGCCCCCTTGCTGCCAGGTTGCGCGTGCGAACGAACATCCACTGGCAGAAAGACCTTGTACTCCAAACCGGCTGCCGGAAGGCTGCTGAAGTCGTGCACTGCCACCGAGGTAGTCCCCTCGTAATGGAATCCGGAACCCCAGTCAACCCAGAACGCGACATACTCTCTGCTACCCGCCGTCGAGGGCCCTCCCAGGTAACCGCTGCGCTGCTTCACCCGAACCACGCCCGTCAACCGGCTGGTATGCGCATCCAGGCCGATGCTGTTCAACTGCTCGTACTCGGTGCTCCCTCTGGTGCTCAGCCAGGCCTCCACCACGCCCGAGAGATTGACCTCCGAGATGCCGGCAAGCCATTTCGCCGGGTCCGGCACAATCTCCGGTGAGTTCACTGCCGTGCTAAGCAAGCCGGCCAGGTAGCGATGCGCTGGAACCGATGTGCCGTCATACAGTTGATGCAGCTCGTCCGGACTTAGCAGCTTCTCCCTGGACGCCAGAATCGCCTGCGCTGGATAGATCGCCTGCATTGAATGGACTGTCGCCACTGAATGGACCTCCCGGGCCGGATGGATCGCCTTGTTGATCTTTTCGATGAACTTCACGTTAGCCTTATCTGGAGAGATGGCCTTCACATTAGCGCCTTCCGGAAGGATGGCCGGCGGGATGCAGCACAGGCTGTCAATTTGGGCCGGTGCATCGCCACATTGCAGAGCCCGGTCCGGAAGATTCCGCTCGCCGCGTGAAACCTTCTTCGAGACGAGTTGCAGCCGTGCTGCCGGATCGTACGAAACCGCGCGCTTATCGTTTGGGAAAGCCATCAACTGACCTCAAAATCTGCAATACCTGATCGCGTCTTGCGCCCAAGTCAACGCGGCAAACCTTTGCTCCCGCTGGATTCCACCGGCCCTCAAGCTGCAGAACGCCGGCGCCCTGAGTCGCCGCACAACCCATAGTGCAAGCCCGCTCTCCAGCGTTTCATCATCTTGTGGAAAACTTCACATCGCCTCGTTGGGAAGAGTATGCGCGTGTCATTTCCCTCTCCATGGAGAGATGTCCGCGTCATCGACGCCGCCGACCTCAAGGTAGATTGACGGCACAGGGCGTATACATCGCAGATATTTATGTTTCATGTAATTTATTTGTTTTGTTATATATAGCAATATTATCAATGACTTGTGTTGGAAGCGTGGCGGTGGACTTAGTCTTCTGCGAACCGGGTCACCACCACCGCTGGCACTCCCACCTCGGGTGTTTCAACAGCCTGACTATCGGCTCCCTTCGGAAAGGGCCGATGCGCCCGTTGCACTCTCTTCGATGATCGCCAGATCCCACGGCGCCAGCGTCAACTGCGCGGTCCTGACGACTGGCTTGCCGTCGAGCAGATTGGTTCCCGCGCCATAGGCGTAACTTACTTTCACTTCAACGCCTGAGTAGTTGAAGTAGTAGTGCAGGAGCTTGCCCAGACGGTTGACGCCATGCTGGACGTGGACTGCGGGCGGGAGTTGCTGGTCGGGGCCGATGAGGCCGGCTTTCTGGAGGGCGTCCTTGAGGACGGCGGTTTGCAGTTTGCCGGAGAGATAAGTTCCCTCGTAGAGCAGTATTCCGGCGCCGAACGCGTTCTCGGTGATGGCCGGCCAACGACCAAAGAAAGGATGGTCGTAGTAAGCGATCGCCTTCGCGTGCTCGGGCATGAGGAACTCGGCCCAATATTGAACCTGATTCTCAGCGCCGGCGTGGAAAGGATCGTCCTTGAGCATCAGAGGGTGTTCGAGGTTGGAAAACTCCTGGTAGCTGAAGCCGGCGGCTTCGCGCAGGGGGCCGGGCGCGCGCACCCAGCGGACCGCGGAGTTCTCGTTGGCGAATCCGCTCTTGAAGGTCATCACGACATGACCTCCGTTCTTCACGTAATCCGATATTCGCCGCAACAGGGCGTCGTCCGAGATGTAGAGGGCGGGGACGATGAGCAACTTGTAGGCGGAAAAATCGGCAGTGGCGGGAAAGACGAAGTCCGAGCCGATGTTCAGATCGTAGAGGGATTTGTGAATCTGCTGGACCAGCGTGGAGTAATCGGCGGTGGAAGGGCCAAAGCTCCATTGACCGCCTGAAGAGGTGAAGGGCATGAAGCCGATGGCGTTGGCCGAGTCGCGGCTCCACAAGATGGCCACCTGGTTGTGAATCTGAAGGCCGACGAGATGGGGGCCGATCTTTTCCAGTTCGTGAGCCGTTCGGCTCACCTCGGCGTAGGCGCGATTAGGTTCCAGATCGTGCGAAAGGACGCCCTTCCAATACGTCTCCTGGTTGGCGGCGATGGAGGCCCAGTGCCAATACTCCACCATGTCGGCGCCGTTGGAGAGATGAGTGTAAACGTCCTGGCGCAGTTGGCCGTCGTAGGGCGGAAACAGGTAGGACGAGGTCCAGTCGGTGGTCTGGGCGTTGGTCTCGGTGACGAGGAAGTTCGAGTGCTTGAGCGAGCGGGTGAAGTCTTCCTGGATGGATTGCGCGGAGCCGTCGAAGTGGTCCTGAGTCCCGTGGTAAATGTTGACGGCGGGAATGTCGAGGGCTTCGGCGACGGCCTCTTCGTTGACGTCGTGATGCATCATGCCGCCATAGTCGGTGGTGACGAACTGTCGCGGCGAGGACGACTCGCGGACCAGCGCGGCCTGCCAGCGGAGGAAATCAGTGACTCTCATCTGGCTCCAGCGAGTCCATTCCAGCTTGTAGCCGGTGCTTTGGGCGCCGTCGCGGGTGGGCAGATCCTCCCATGTGTGAATGTTCTCGCCCCAGTAGTTGAGGAACCAAGCCTTGTTAAGCGCCTCGGGAGTATCAAACTTCTTTTCCAAGTAATGCTGGAAGCCAATGAAGACGTCGCGGTTGGCGGCGTCGTAGCTGGAGGTTTCGTTGTCGAGCTGCCAGCCAATCACGGAGGGGTTGTCCTTGTAGTGGGCGACGATGTGACGGATAAGGCGCTCGGCATAGAAGCGGTAGGCCGGCGAGTCGGTGTCCATGTTCTGCCTCATGCCGTATGTGCTCTGCACGGGAGGGCCGCCAAAGAGGCTGCCATTGAGGCGTTGGGTCAGAATCTCAGGGTGCTGGCGGGCCATCCAGGCGGGGATGGAATAGGTGGGCGTGCCCAGGATAACCTTGATGCCGGCCTTGCCCATGGCGTCGACGACACGATCCATCCAGGCGTACTCGAAATGGCCGTCCTCAGGCTCCCACAAGCTCCAGGTGGATTCGCCCATGCGCACCACATTGAAGCCGGCTGCCTTCATCATGGCAACGTCCGTGTCCAGCCGCTCGTAGGGCATGTACTCGTGGTAGTAGGCCGTGCCGTAGAGCACGGTGGAAAAGCCGGGCGCCGCGCCCGCGGGCGAAGAGTGCGCGTTGAGTGTGTCCTGCTGAGCGCCGGCCGCAATACCCAACGACAGAAGTGCTGCTGCGAGCATGAAGCGAAGACCTTTGCTACACGACTTCATCGTTGCTTCCTTTCTTATTCATGGTTTGCTCCCGGAGCGGCTACGGTGCGGGTCTGCTGCCGCAGCAGCTCGAAGCGGTGCGGCTTCGGATCGAGGTCTTTGCGCATCTCCGCGGTCAATTCGTCCTGCGCCTGCCGCAGCCTGGCCTCCGCAATGGCCGAAGTTGGGTTTTTCTTTACCTCGGCGCTGAGGATAAAGCGTGCCTGGTCGAGCGTGGCGCGCCGGCTCTCCATCCAGTCGATGCCGCGCGCCTGATCGAGCATCGGCGTCCTCAAGAGAGCCAGATTGACCCCGTGTTGCAACTCCTCGCGCGAGAAAACAGCCACGGGCTTCCCGTCGATCGAGAGCTGGTATTGGCCTGGATCAAGCGATTCGACCCGCAGCATCATCTGATCGATCTGCGCGATGCCAGAAATCTGGAGCAGCATAGGGGTCATGGCATTGTTGAAGTCCAGCGGGAGTGGAAGCGCCTCGTCGAGCTGCGTCCACTGGAGGCCGTCCGTCGATTTTTCCAGATTCGTCACCGTGGTCCGGTCCTTGCCGATCACCGCTGCGCTGATCGCATTCAGCTCCAGGTGGCTCACCACCGGGTTCACATGCCATGCGGACATCAGCGTCGCGGCCATGATCCAATGGCCAGTTTCGGTCGGGTGAATGTGGTCCGGGAGAATGAGCGGCGCAAGCTTCGGAAACTGCGCCTTTGCGCGTTCCAGCGCGTCCGTCAGTGGACGATTGAAATCCGCAACCAGGGCACCTTTGTCTCCCGAGGCTTGCAACTGGACGCCGATTCCGGTTACATCTTCCGCGAACTTGTCGATCGTGCGCGAGTAGCCGGGAAACTCCGAGCCGTGCGTAATCTCGTCGTATGGCGTGGGGCAGATAAGAGTCAGGGCCGCGCCCGGCGCAGCTTTGTGAAGCGCATCCAGCAACGCGCGGTAGCCCTTTTGGAAGCCCGCGTCGATCTGCGGAGAGGGCTGCTCCCACCCTCCGTCGTTCATGCCCAGCATCACGGTGATCATGGCCGGCTGAAATGGCGCAACGTCGCGTTGCACGCGCTCCGCCATCAACCCCGCATAGCCGCCGGTCACCGTATCTCCTGGAACGCCCGCGTTCACAAAACGGACGTGCAGCGCAGGGTAGCGCGTAAGCACAAACTCCTCCATATACATCGTGTAGAGCCGCTGTGCCGTGATGCTGTCTCCATAAAACACCACGGTATCGCCATCCTTCAGAACAAATTGTTGGCCGTGCGCAGTTGTGGCCCAGCCAGCCAGCGCAAGAACGCCGCAGCCAGCCAATAACCCCCATCGTTTCCGCTCCATCGCACGTATCATCATCGCCATCCTAATTCTTTTGCCGTCTGCCCTAAAGAAGAGCCGCCTTGCTGTTCAATATCCTGTTGCCGCCGTCAATACACAACCTGGTAGGCCGCTCCCTCCAGCTTGACGGGATCCTTCTCCGCGGAGTGAAAGCGGACCAGAACAGGCTTACCCGGCGCAAGACCGGCAACCTTGATCTCGCCTACCGCCCAGGAGAGCCCGCTCCACACCACTTTGTCGTAATCGATGTTCACAGGAATGGCGCGGCCCTGCTGTGTGACCTCGATGGAAAAGACCTTAGCCATGTTTTCGCCATTAGGCGGGCCACCTGCCCATGTGCGGCGAATGAATCCGTCCGGTGTGCGCTGGCGCATGATGATCCGCAAAATCCCCATGGGGGGCGGTTGAATGCTGGCCTCAATTGTGTTGGGAGCCGTGGTGTGAAACTCGGCCTGTAGAGGCTGAATGGCACGAGGAATGATTACATCATCCTGAATGCCGAAGTCGTAGCTCGGCGTTGCGTAGGCGTTGAAGCCCACCATTGCCATCTGCCCAGCGCCCAGCGTGATCTGGTTGCCTTTGAGTCGCGGCACATAGCCGGCATCGCGGAACTGCACCCGCCCTTCACCGAGCGGAAGTTGGTTGGGCGTAAGCCGCGGCAGCGAAATCGTAACTACGCTCTGGCCGGGGTTCATCACCACGTAAACCGCCCCGCGCGTGGTGACGCCGCCAAATCCGTACGGCTCGATGTCGCCGGGAATGCCGCCAAACGTATGGATGCGCCCCAGTCCTTGCAATTCGAAGAAGAGCGATTGCGCACGCGCCATCCACGGGGCATCCTTGTCCCGGATCAGCTCCAGGTTGCCATGCACCGTATTGACCCAGCCGCCGCGCGCCATCATCAGCAGAAAGGCGCCCTTCCATGCATGCAAGCCACGGTAATAGATGGTGCCCGTCTTGCCCAGCATGAAGCCGGTGGAGTCGATGCGCTCCAGCGGGAAGCCCAACTGCTCGAAACGCCGCACCATGTGATCGCTGTAGATGTCCATGGAGCGCCAGAAGCTGGCCTCGGGCACATCGGAGGGCCGCGGGTCGCCGGTGTATTGCATCTGGAAGACCCCAAGCCAGCGTAGATCGGTGGGATCGTGAAAGGGCAGTTGCGAGGCGGTGTTGTCCAAGTCGCCGCCAAAGCCGTTGAAGGCGATCAGCACAGCTTCTGAATTCTTTTGCCGGAAGATGCTCAGCGCTTCGCGGAAGGCCGTGGCATTGCGCTCCCTAATTTGTGCCTTGCCCTCCGCGTTGCTGAGTTTGGCCGTGGCTGGAGTGGCCGCAGTCAAATCCACAAAGTCGAACTTGAACATGCGGATGCCGCGGTCGTACCAGTATTGCAGTATATTCATGAAGTCGGGCAGAAACCCGCCTTCGGAGAACGACATGGCGCTGCCGTCCTTGTTCAGCGAATCCTTCCATGCGGGCGCGGCCTGAATCTTGACCAGCGTGTTGGTGCTGAACCACAGGCCGGGCTTCACGCCGTTGGCCTGACACTTCTTGATCCACGCATCAGGCCCGTTGGGCCAGTTGGGTGTGCGCCAGGTGCGATAGCCTCCTCCGGGGTCGAACCAGAAAGCGTCCATCATGTAGTAGTCGAAACGCACGCCCGCTCTTTTTAGTCTCAACAACTCATCCAGCTCGCGCATGGCCAGGGCTTCAGTCAGCGGAATGTTATCCGAGAGCTCGTCGTAAGACGACCAGTTATTGTAGACCGAAATGGGCGCCTGAAGCGCGGGCGGAGGCGGCTCGGTTTGCGCGTGAGCTGTGAGTGCAAGCGCCGCGCAAGTGGCCACTGATGCGGCAAACCGGAGACCGCGTGGACCCATCCATTGGCGGATCATTGCTTTCCCTCAGAGGGTGATGTTGGTTGCATGGCGGCGAAGCGTGGAGCGCCGAGCCGGGCGCGTACCGCGCCACCCAGGGTTGCGGCGTTCTGAAAGCCGCGCCATTGCTCAAGCAAACGGTCATCGGCCGTCAGCAGGCGAATGAGGCCGTCTTGCTTGCCGTCGCTATCGAATCGGATCGAGGCGGCGTCCAGGTCGAGAAGCGCGTTGGCTTGCGCCGCAAGCTTTTCCGCGGAGGAGTTTGGGGCGGCGTGCAGGTGTACAGTCACGGCGAGTGCGGCGGGACCGTATTGCGCGGCCAGGCTGCGCAGCACCAACAACTGGGCGCGCGGGGCGTGCGCGAGCAGGCCGTCGGCGTCGAGAGTGAAATCAACCGTCGCCTCAAGGCGCAGCGCGATCTCCGTTCGGGTTGGCGCCGATTGCCGTTCCAGTGTTGTTCCCGGTTCGACGCCAGCGGCTTGAAGAGCAGCCAGCGAAACTTCGCGCCGCTCGCCGAGCGTGAACTTCGCATCGCCGGCTCCGGTGTAACGGTAGGTGTTGGCTGAGGGCGCAAATTGCGCATTGCTGCGATAGAAGAGCGGCGCGGAGGACTCGATCCTATTGCCAGTAAACGCCGCCGGAGCGCCATCAATTGTTGCGTCATTCACAATCGCTGGGGCAGCAGCAACCGGCGGATTCCAGAGAATTGTATTGTGATCAATACGTAGGCCGCTGAGCACGCCGCCGCTCCAGGTGTGCAGGTAGACCGCGCCTTGCAGGGCCGCGAGCCGCGGACTCAGGCCGTTGTCGATGCACAGGTTGTCGCGCACTACGCTCTCGCTGGTTACCTGGCCAGCCGCAAAGACCGCGATGCAGTAGCCCTGGGTGTCGTGAGCATAGTTGCGCTGCACGGTGTTGCGCGTATTGGCCCAGTCAATGTCATACGCTCCACCATCCACGCCGGGGCTATCGGTGAGAAAGGCTTCGTTATCCTGTACGGTGCAATCGGTGCAGGTCCAGGTCCAGATGGCGTTGGGCGTGCCGGTGGTCTCGGTGGGCTGAATCCCGGTCTGCCATGCGACACTCGTCTCGATCAGTCCATCGGAGTCGCGAAACAGAATGATGCCGTCGCCGTAGACATCCTGCACGCTGGAGTTGCGCACCGTGATGTGATGGTTCAACGGCGCATCGGGCGGCGAATAGAAAGGGCCTCCGCCCACCAGAATTCCCGCCCATTGGTTGGTGTGCGCGGCATCCACGCCGTCCACAAGCACGTCTTCAAAGACAGCGCCGGTCTTGCTTGGCCCCACCACCACCAAGCCGTTGTCCTTGTTTTTCATCGTGCCGCCCTGGACATCGTGGACAAAGAGATTCTTGAGATAGATATGGCGCATCATGCCATGGTCTCCGCTCACGAAGATGCCATAGGTGTTGGCGCCTGAGAGATCGAGTGAGTCGACCTGCCAGTACTCCTGATTGAAGAGGCGCAGTGCCTGGCGGTCCTTGGCTGTGGCAACGATGCGCGGACGCGGGCCTTGGCCGTAGGCGGTCAGGCGAATTGGATGGTCCGCTGTGCCCGAGCCTTGCGGAGAAAAGCTGCCGTGGCAGACCGTGCCGCGCGCCAGTGCGATGCGATCCCCGGCAACGAAGGAATGAGCCTGGGCCATGGACAGGTCGTTCCACGGATGGGCGAGGGAGCCGTCGCCGGGATCAGTCAGAGAGCAATTCAAATACCAGCGCGCCCCAGTCGTTTGTCCGCCGGCCCAACAGCCTGCAAACAATACGGTCGCAACCAGTGCAAAGAGTACTGGCCGCTTCCCAGAGTTACCCAAACGAATCAAAGCCAGCTCCAAAAGCTCGATTGTCACATCTCTCCATAATACTTGCGGGGTAAGGGCTATTGCCCCTACCCCGCAGGTGCAACACAGATCATCTCTCCGGAGACGCTTCGCTAGAAGTCCAGCCGGATCGAAAATTGTCCCTGTCGCGGCAAGCTATTGACGCCGAGAATCTCGCCGAAATTAACGGATCCGATCCCGGCGCGAAGGCCTTCGCAACCTTCAATGAGGTATGCGTGCCGGTTGAAGAGGTTGTAGAAATCCGTGTGGAAAGAAATCCTGTATTTTCCATCAGGACCTACTTTTTCATTCTTCATCATGCTGAGATTCTCGTTGGCCGATCCGGGACAACGCAGATGCGAAGTGACTGGCGATGGCGGAAGCACTCCTGCCGCCGGATTGCTGGCCACGGTTGCCGGCATATAGAAGTCCTGCGCTGGAACCACGCCGCTGGGGCCGACTGGCACATAGTGTTTTGGGTTATTGGGGCCTTTGAACCCGGCAAGATTGAATACCGGGAAGATATTTCCCCAAAGCGGCCAGTAAGGATTAGCCGCGCCCACCTCGAACGGCTGGCCCGTGTAGTAGTTGACCATGCCGGTTACAGTCCACCCGCTGACAATACCATTCACTACCGGGTTTTGCCCCGCCAGCCACTGCTGTCCTTTGCCGACGGGCAGTTGGTAGCTCACAAACCCCTTCACCACCTGAGGCAGGTCATAACCGGTAACAGCATGGGTGACCTCGCGCATTTTCTGGAAATCCTGAACGCCCGTGTAGAAGCCATTGCCTTCCTGTTGAGCGGAATAGGAGTCGCCTTCCTGGCGCGACCAGTCATAACTCATGTCCATGGCCAGGCCGCGGCCCATGCGCTTTACAACATCCACAACCAGCGAGTCATAGAAGCTTTGACCCAATGGCAAGCCCACGTACTGCAAATTGGCATAGTACCAATACGTGACCTCGCCCGCGGCCATTTGCGGCATGGGAGCAGTCATAGCCATGGCGGGGCCATAGTAACCCGCAATGGGGCACGGAACGCCGTAGGTAGACGGTGAGGGCCCTGCTACTGTTGGACAGTAAATGTAATCGTTGAATGCGTTGATGCCCGGATTTGCGTTAACCAGGTTGAGGAAGTTCGAGGTGCTGGTTTCGTTCCACGCCAGCGCTGTATCGGTGAGGTGGTGACCGCGGTTGCCGACATAGGAAACTTCAAGTCTGGTGTTAGGAGTCAGTTGCTGTTGAATCCCTACGTTGAAGGCCTCGCTGTATCCCAATTTAAGGGCGCGCGGATCGACGCTGACTGGGAACGGAGACATGGTCGAGGGGTCCGTTAGCACGTTCGCTTTTTTTACAACGCCGGGATAATTGGGGCCGCCGCCAACGGCATCCCAACTGAAGTTGCTCGCCTCATTCGCCCCCAACTGCGGAGCAAACTGGTCGGGAACACCGTAGTCAAACGCCACACCGACGGGGTTGAAGATCAGTCCATAGGAGGCGTGGAGCACGGTCTTGGGCAGCAACTGGTAGGCGATACCGAGCGTAGGCCCAAAGTTCTTGTAGTATTCGTCTGCCTCAAAGCTGTCGCCGCCATTGTTGGCGAAGACCAGCGTTCCAGGAAGGCCGTATGTTGGACTGATAGCGCTCTGATCGAAGTTGGCCCAGTTGCCGTATTTCTCGTGGAACCTGGTGTTGTAGTTCCAGCGAACGCCCAGGTTCACGGTGAGTTTTGGGGTCATCTTGTAACTGTCCTGGGCGAACAATGAGATTCCCTTTTGTCGGCCGTACAGATTGTACGGCACGCTTTCGGACGCGTTATTGACCAGTCCCAGCATATAGGTGGCGAAGCCGAAGCCGTCGTATGGATAACCCGCGCCGGCCGTGTTCAGGTAGGAGAAATTGAAGGAATACGCGCCGGAACCGGAGCGGCTGTTGACCTGGTGCGCGGTGATATCTCCGCCAAAGCTGAGGTTGTGGCGCCCTTTGGTCCAGGTGAGACTATCGCCTGTGATGATGTTTGCGCCCGAGGTATCTCCCTGCCAGGTGCTGCCCAGGTATGTCTCGTTGTGACCGTACGCATAGTTATCCGCAAAATTTATCACAGGAAAAGTGTTGGCTCCGGTATCTCCAAATCCGAGCAGCGAATTCCAGTCGCCTGGGTCTGCCGGAACACTGGCATTGTAGTCGAAGTTGTAGGTGAAGTTGGCAATATTCAGAAGATGCGGAGTGAAGGTGTGAGTTTCGTTGAGCCGTACTTCATGCTCCCAGTAAGTCTGAATGCGGGCATTGGAAAGCGGCCCACCGGTCTGGGTGCCAGCCTGCCATACGCCCCCGCCATCGTCCAGGGTGCGCGGCCTGTGGTTGTAAATCCATGATCCGGAGAGATGGTCCTGGTCCCGCAGGATATGATCCACCTTGATTACAAACTGATTGGGAGTCTGGTTCGGAGTGTTTTGGATGAGTGTTCTTTCGTTGTTGTCGATTCCGCCGAGCTGTGGAGCATAGTTTGCGTAATACGTATTGAATTTTTGCGCCATGGGGCTGATGCGCCCCGAGGGAATGAGATTGTTGGTAAACTGATTTCCCGTGACGGGATCGTAGATCATGTTTTCCTGCGCCTGGATCGTCTGTCCGGCGTTGTTCATCACCATGATCGGATACCACACCCCAGCACACTGACTGACAGGGCAGGGGAAATTGTCGCCGTATCCATCCGTCCACATCGGCTGCCCCAGCAGGGCGCTGAAATCGCCCTGCAGGAAAGCAGGGGTGGGAACACTTGCGCCGCCACTGTTGAGCCGGAAATCGTTATAAGTAAATCTCTCGAAGGTGCCGAAGATGAAGGTCTTGTTCTTATGGATCGGACCTCCCAGACTGAAGCCGTAGTCCCACGACCGGCGCTTGTCTTTTTCCTGCCCCAGGCTATTGTTGGTCCAACTGTTGGCATCCAGCAGTTCGTTCGTTCCATACATAAAGCTCGATCCGTGAAGCGTGTTGGTTCCGGACTTGAGGTTGAACGACATCACGCTGCCGCCAGTAACGGCGCTTTTAGCATCCAGGCCGCTGGTCTGCGCCTGCACTTCTTCTATGGCCTCCATGCTCGGGCCACCATCCATCGAATCGCCGCGGATGTTGGCCGTGCCGGAGGTGCCGTCGATGGTGTATTCCTTGGTAAAATACTGGCCTCCGTTGACCACCGCGGTGTACGGGTTGCTGATCGACGAGTAGCCGGGAGTGACGGCAACAGCGAAGTCTTCAATAAACCGTCCTCCCTCGTAGATGCTCAGCGGCAGGTCGGTTACTATATCGCCCTTCATGTTGGTGCCCTCGGATGCGGTTTCCAAATCGAGCACAGGAGCGTCGCTGGTAACGGTAACCGAGGCGCTGGTGGCGCCCACTTGGAGCACGGTATCGATGCGCGCCACTTCAGTGGAGTTCAGGATGATGCCGGAACGCAGAAGGGACTCAAATCCGCTCCTCTCGAACTTGACCGAATACGGGCCAGGAACGAGGTTGGGAACAACGTAAATTCCGTCGCTATTCGAGACGGTTTTGGTGGGCACATTCGTGCCCGTGTTGGTGGCGGTAATTGCCACGTCCGGCACTACCGCGCCGGTCGAGTCGGTCACGGTTCCGGTAATCGTCGCGCGGTTTGTCTGCGCCCAGGCAGCCTGACCAAGCAACGCGACCAGAGCTGCAAGAAAAAATAAGCAAAACGCACCCAATCTCAATGTTCGTGGCATAAAGCCTCCTAAGTTCACCGAATGGAACCAAACATTTACCCCAATTAGCGGCCTACCGTCTACGCTGCATGGGATGAAATAGCAGAATCAGAATCGCGGCGCCGCTCGTTTTCCGGGGCCGCTGTCTCTCCGAGTAATCGTTTACTTTCCGCGACACTTTGTACCCCGTAAATGCAGGTGCCTAGGTTCTCGCGCACCTTAGAATCACATATAGCAAACGGTTTCTCTTCTGGAAAAGCACAATACATCAGCCTGATTCGACTTGTCAATATTAAAAATGAGGAAATCGATTCCTCGAAAGTCCGGCGCTTGCGAACCTGCGATGTGTTCAGCTGGAAAATCGATATCTTCTTTGAAATCAGCAGGACATCTGCTCGAAACGCCATTTTCGCTAAATCCCCTCCGGTCATTTCGGAGTTCATCGAGCAGTTGACTGCCTAGCGCGCGCCCCGGATACGGCGCTCTTGCTCTTTCGCAGATCGAGCATGGCGCCGCGAGGAAATCCGGTGGATTCGCGCACCACGAGCCGGGTCTCGATGGGATATTCACGCTTCGGCGCCGGCGTCCCCTCCACGTGCGCTCTCAGCGCCATGACAGCTGCCCGAGCCAGCTCGAAGCACGACATCTGGATCGTAGTGAGCGGTGGAATCGTCATCTGCGTGATATGTATATTGTCAAAGCCAATGACCGAGAGTTCGTCGGGGACGCGCAGCCCGGCGCGATATGCCTCATGCAGCACTCCGATGGCCGTCACGTCGTTAGAGCACATTATCGCCGTGGGCAGCTTGGCGCCGGCCAACAGTTTCTCCGCCGCGACCATGCCCCCCTCCATGGTGTGGTCGCCTTCCACGATCCGGCTCGCATCGACCGTGATGCCGCACTCCTGCAAAGCGCGATGAAACGCCGCCAGGCGCGAGTGCGCCGAATGCAACCGCAGCGGCCCGGTTACGAACGCTATGTCCCGGTGCCCCAGCGCGGCCAGGTGTTGCACGCCCTGTCGGATTCCATGGTAATAGTCCACTTTCAGCAGGCTGATGCCCGGCCGCTCCGGCCCGACATCCACAAACACCAGGGGCACCTTGCGGTCCGCCAACTGTTCCAGCAGCGGCTCCTCGATGCCGAAGGTCATCACGGCCACGCCCTCTGCCTTGCGTTCAACCATGCGGCGGATGCAGCGCTTCATCCGCTCGGGATCGTAGTTGGTTGAGCCGATCAGGATTTCATATCCTTGCTCGACGGCTACGTCCTCAAATCCTTGAATCAATTCGGGGAAGAACGGGTTGGTGATCTCAGAAACGATGAGCCCGAGAAGCCGGCTGCGTCCTGAGACCAGGGAGCGGGCCTGAGTATTGGGCAAATAATCAAGTTCTCTAATGATTTCCCAAACTCGTTTGGCCAGCTTGGGATTCACGGTAGAGATGTTATTGATAGTGCGCGAGACTGTGGCAATGGAGACGTTGGCCAGCCGCGCCACGGTATGAATATCCACGTGCGCTGATTCCCGAGCAGAGCGGCGCTTAGTCTTGGGGGCGGAATCCGTCATAGGCGCATTGCAGAATGCGTTTACAGGATACCCTATAAAACGAGAACTTGACAGAATATGGGAATAAGATTTACGTTGGCACTCGCGGGTAAAGGTTTACCAGAGCCGCCCAACCGCAATTAGGTTGGCATGCCAATATGTCTGAGTCCGGTGGCGGCCAGGCATAGGCGTTCTGGAGGAGTTTCATGGAATTGCTGCGATTGCAAGCCGAGGTTCTTGAAGCCAATCTCGAAATCGTCCGCCGCGGTTTGGTACTCTACACTTTTGGCAACGCCAGCGGCATCGACCGGGATGCCGGGCTGGTGGCCATCAAGCCCAGCGGCGTTCCCTACGAGCAGATGACCCCCGCGGATATGGTCGTCTGCGGCCTGGACGGAAAGATCGTGGAAGGCCGGCTGAAACCTTCTTCCGATTTGCATACTCATCTGGAACTTTACCGGGCATTTCCCGCCATCGGCGGCGTGGTCCACACTCATTCCGAATTTGCCACTGCATGGGCGCAGGCCGGCCGCGGCATTCCCGCCTTCGGCACCACTCATGCCGATTATTTCCATGGCCCTGTACCGGTCACCGAGGCGCTGAGCGTTGCTGAGATTCAGGACGAGTACGAGCTGAACACGGGCAAGGCCATTGTTCGCCGCTTTCGCGATCTCGACCCCTCCGCCATGCCGGCCGTGCTGGTCGCGGGACATGCGCCGTTCACCTGGGGCAAGACGCCGATGGACGCCGCGCGCAGCGCCGTGATTTTGGAGTATGTGGCGCGCATGGCATTTACCACAACTGTTCTAACTCCGGATGGCGCGGGCGTTTCACAGGCGCTGCTGGATCGGCATTACTTCCGCAAACACGGCGCGGGTGCAAACTATGGACAGAAGTAGGCGTATGCGCCGGCCAGGCAAGCGGGCCTGCCGTCGCAGTCAACTCGCAATGGAAGAGTCGCCCAACGGCGGCGTTCGAGGTTCGAAACTGTGATCGTGAACTCCATCGGCTCACTTGGAACGCCACCATCGTTGGCTCTCCTGGCTCTCAACGCCGCGCCTCTGGCGCATCTGCGCCCCCTGGACATTGCCGTAATCGCCATCTACTTCGGGATGGTGATCTGGATCGGCTTCTACCTCAAGGGCAGGTCGAACACCAGCGAAGAGTT
Source organism: Occallatibacter sp. (assembly GCA_049698655.1). GTDB lineage: Bacteria > Acidobacteriota > Terriglobia > Terriglobales > Acidobacteriaceae > Telmatobacter. Next base: position 15,933 of record JBAVYF010000401.1, read on the forward strand.
CTTCATGGCGGGGCGCGAGATGACCGCCTGGATCGCCGGTCTGAGCTTTGTCTCGGCAAACCTCGGCTCGCTGGAGCTGATGGGCTGGGCCGGCTCGGCCTACCAGTATGGCATTCTGGCCACGCACTGGTACTGGATCGGCGCCATTCCGGCCATGATCTTCCTCGGCCTGGTGATGATGCCCTTCTATTACGTCTGCAAGACGCACTCGGTCCCCGGCTATCTGGACTTGCGCTACGGAGGAGCGGCCCGCAGCGTGGCTGCCATCTCCTTCGCCACGGAGATGATCCTGATGAGCGGCGTGAACATGTTCGCCATGGCTGTGGTGATGAAGGTTGTGCTGGGCTGGGATATCACCTTCAGCATCCTGGTCAGCTCAGTCGCGGTGGCGATCTACGTTGGTCTGGGCGGACTGCGCTCGGCAATCTTCAATGAGGTTTTGCAGTTCGTACTCATCTGGGGCGGCGCGCTGCTGGTGCCGATTCTGGGCCTGGTGCAGGCCGGAGGTTGGACCGGCTTGAAGGCCAGGATCATCACCAACATGCACTCGGACAGCTACTTCCACCTGTGGCGCGATACCGGCAGTTTTTCCGCCAATCCGATGGGTGTCCACTGGACAGGCATCGTGCTGGGCCTGGGCTTCGTGATCAGCTTCGGTTACTGGACCACGGATTTCCTTGTAGTCCAGCGCGTGCTGGCGGCGCACAACCTGAGGGCTGCGAGAATGGCTCCCATCATCGGCTCGTTCTTCAAGATGGCGGTTCCGTTCATCGTGATTCTCCCCGGCCTGCTGGGCCTTGTTTTGTTGCAGAATCCCGACGGCAGCCGCAGACAACTGGTGGGCGAGGATGTTGTGGCTGCGTGCACACCAGGGTCGACGGGAGTTCCGCTCGATGACGCCTCTTGCCTGGGCGCAATGCAGAAGACCACTCTGCCTGGCGATTATCAGATGAAGGTTCTCAAAGGAGCGCCGGATGCGGAGTTGCACAGCTACAACCAGGCCCTGCCGCTGATGATGGTGCGCTATCTGGGACCCGGCCTTCTTGGTCTTGGCATCACCGCGCTGATTGCCGGTTTCATGAGCGGCATGGCCGGTAATGTGAGCGCTTTCTCCACGGTGTGGACCTACGACATCTACAAGCCGCTGATCAACAAGAGAGGTTCCGACAGCCACTATGTGCTCGTGGGCCGGCTGTCGATCATGTTCGGTGTGGCTGTCTCGATCGGCGCGGCGTACCTGGTGATGCACGCGCACGGCATCATGGATTACGTGCAGGCCCTGTTCAGCATCTTTGTCGCGCCGCTTTTGGGCACCATTCTTTTTGGCATGTTCTGGAAGCGCGCCACGGCGCTGGCCGGCTTTCTGGGCCTGCTGCTGGGCATTGTCTTTTCAGCAAGCTTGTTCATGTGGGTCAAGCTGGTTCCCGCCGCGCTGGCCAACGTGGCGCTTTCGCCTGACGCCAAGCCGATGGCCGAGAATGTTTTTCGCGCACTGTGGGCATTCCTTTTCACCGCCATCATCGTGATCTTGGTGAGCCTGTTCACCAAACCCAAGCCGGTCGCGGAGCTGGATGGCCTGGTTTATGGAGCGACCATTCTGCCCAAAGAAGATCCGGTTCCGTTCTACAAGAACGTGTGGCTGTGGGCGGTGCTGGCTGTGTGCATCTTTGCGGCGCTTAACATCCTGTTCTGGTAGCGAGCGAGGTTTTGTTCCGCAGCAAGAGAAGTCTAAAGAAAGTTTGACCTGAAACGTGAGATTTTGGGCCGGAAGCAAGAGAGGACAGGGTAGAGACAAATGCATGATTCCGGAATTCCCATCTGGTTCTTCATCGGAGTACTGCTGGTTGTCTATGGCGCGATGATCTTTGGCTATGGCGTCTATGAATGGCACACAGGCAGCTATCCGTCCCTGGTTGAGTTGACCAACCTGCATACGCCGGTCTGGTGGGGCGGTTTGCTAGCGGCTCTGGGAGTATTTTACGTGGCGAAGTTTCGTCAGGGGCGCAACAGCAAGTAGGTGCAGCTGCGGCCCTTGAAGAACGAAGCCGAGAAAACGGCAATTATTAAGGAGCAGGAGAAATGACGGCACAACGCACGATGACCTTTGGCGTGGTAGTGGGCAATCGCGGCTTTTTCCCAGACCATTTGGCTAAGACCGGCCGCGAAGAAATTCTCTCGGTTCTGCAGGTAGCCGGAGCGCGGGTCGTGGTGTTGGGCCCGGAGGAGTCCAAGCACGGTGCTGTGGAAACCTATGCTGAGTCCGTGCGTTGCGCCGTGCTGTTTAAGAAACACGCCGACGAGATCGACGGCATCATCGTCACGCTTCCCAACTTCGGCGAAGAGCGCGGCATTGTGGACGCCATTCGTCTCTCCGGCCTAAAAGTTCCGGTGCTGGTGCAGGCCACGCCCGACCGTTCAGATGCCATGACCATCGCCGTTCGCCGCGACAGCTTCTGCGGCAAGATGAGCGCGTGCAACAACATGATGCAGTACGGCATTCCCTACTCACTGACCACGCTGCACACCGAAACCCTCGTCTCGGCAGAGTTCAAGGCCGACCTGGAATGGTTCTCGGCGGTTTGCCGCATCGTCAAAGGCCTGAAGAATCTGCGCATCGGCGCCATCGGCGCGCGCCCGGCGGCCTTCAACACGGTTCGCTACTCCGAGCGCATTTTTGAAACCGCCGGCATCTCCATCGAGCCCATCGACCTGTCGGAGATCTTCGGGCGCATCAACCGCATGAAGGACACCGACGATGCGGCGCAGGCCAAGTTGGCCGCCATCAAGAGCTACGTCTCGACCAGCGGCATTCCAGAGGGCGCGTTGCTCAAGATGGCCAAGCTGGGCGCGGTCATCGACGGCTGGATGAAGCAGACCAACGTGACGGTCAGCGCCGTGCAGTGCTGGACCTCTATGGAAGAATTCTTCGGCGTGGTGCCTTGCACCATCATGAGCATGATGAGCAACGACCTTATTCCTTCAGCCTGCGAGGTGGATGTGCCCGGAACGCTGAGCATGTACATGCTGGCCCTTGCCAGCCAGACACCCTCGGCGCTGCTCGACTGGAACAACAACTACGGCGGCAATCCCGACAAATGCGTCTGCTTCCATTGCTCCAACCTGCCCAAGCATTTCTTCGCTCAGGCTCCGACGATGGACTACCAGGCGATCATTGCCGGGACGGTGGGCAAGTTGAACACATTCGGCACCTGCGTGGGCCGCGTCAAAGCCGGAGCCATGACCTACGCCCGCTACTCGACCGACGACCGCCGCGGCGTCATTCGCGGTTACACCGGCGCGGGGAAATTCACCGACGATCCTCTGGAGACCTTTGGCGGCGCCGGCGTGGCCGAGATTCCCCAATTGCAGAAGCTGCTCAGATACATATGCCGCGAGGGCTTCGAACACCACGTGGCCGCCAACTTCAGCGACGTCTCCAAGGCCGTCCATGAGGCCGCTACACGCTATCTGGGCTGGGAGTCCTTCTTCCACGGGCAACCGGAAGACTAGGAGGGAGCGTGACCATTGTTGCAGGAGTGGATTTTGGAACGCTGAGTGTCCGCGTGTCGATTCTGGACAGCGAGCGCGGGCGTCTGTCCACCGCAGTGGCGGAATATCCGCTCCATCGCCGGCGCGAAGATCCGGATTACGCGACGCAAACGCATGCCGACCACATGCGCGCCCTGGCTGCCGCCACGCGCTCGGCGATAAACGAGGCAGGCATCGAGGGCGAGCAGGTCGAGGCTATAGCCCTGGACACCACCGGCTCCAGCGTGGTGCCGGTAGATGCGCATATGCAGCCGCTCGACGACTACTACCTGTGGTGCGACCATCGCGCCAAGGCCGAGGCGCAGGAGATCACCGAGCTGGCGCATCGCGAAGGCCTGGAGGCCATTGACTGGTGCGGCGGCGTCTACTCGCACGAGTGGGGCTTTGCCAAGCTGCTGCACTGGCTTCGACATAATCCCGGCAAGCGCGATCAGTTCGCCTCTGCCTTCGAGCACTGCGACATGGTGGCGGCCACGCTGTGCGGCGTGACCGACCCAAAGCTCGCCAAGCGCAGCGTGTGCGCCATGGGCCACAAATGGATGTGGAATCCCAAGTGGGACGGCCTGCCGCCGCAGTCATTCCTATCCAAACTTGATCCACTCTTTGACGGCATTCGGGAAAAGCTCGCGGGCGACTACCTCACCTCCGATCACCTCGCCGGGCATCTCGCCCCGCGGTGGGCCGAGGAGCTTGGCCTGCGGGCAGGCATTCCCGTGCCCGTCGGAGCATTCGATGCGCACTGGGACGCGATTGGCGCGGGATGTCGCGAGGGCGATGTCGTTAATGTGGTCGGAACCTCCACCTGCATCATCGCCATGAGCAGGAAGGCGCAACTGATCCCCGGCGTGTGTGGAGTGGTGCCGGGCAGCGTTCACCCGCAGTACACTGGCATCGAGGCGGGCCTGTCGGCGACCGGCGACATCTTCGAGGCCATTGCGCGCCGCGCCGGCGTGAAGGTCGCCGAACTGTCCGCGGGCCTGGAGACATATCACGCAGGACAGACCGGCCTGTTGCGGCTGACCTGGGACAACGGCGACCGCACGGTGCTGGTCAACTCGGAATTGGGTGGTGTAACGCTGGGTTGGAATCTGGTGCATACCGCGCAAGACGAGCTCTTCGCGGCCATCGAGGGCACTGCATTTCACACCCGCATCATCCTCGAACGCATGGCCGAATATGGCGTGCCGGTGGACCGCGTGATCAACGCCGGCGGCATCCCGCAGAACAATGCTGTGTTGAATCAGGTATACGCCGACGTGCTCGGCAAGCCGGTGCTGGTTCCTGACGGGGTGCCCACAAGCCTGGGATCGGCCATCTTTGCCCTGCTCGCAGCCGGTGCTTTTCCGAATATCGAAGCAGCGCAGGCGAAGCTCTGCC
>JBAVYF010000402.1:0-2542 GCA_049698655.1 Occallatibacter sp.
CTCCGCCACGCATAAGGCCAAGTATCGCGAGCCCTTCGGCCCTGTCGTTCCCGGCTTCGAGTTTGTTCGTCTGAACGACGTCGCCGACCTGCGCGCCAAATTCTCCGATGAAGTCTGCGCCATCCTCGTCGAAACCATTCAGGGCGAAGGCGGCATCCGCCCGCTCACGCAGGAGTTCTTTGCCGAGGCCCGCGCGCTGGCCACTTCGACCGGGGCATTGCTGATTGCCGATGAGATTCAATCCGGCATGGGCCGCACCGGCAAGTGGTGCGCTTATCAGCATTACGGAGTTCTACCCGACGTCACCACGCTGGCCAAGCCTCTTGCCGGCGGAATTCCCTTGGGAGCGATCGTCTGCTCGGAAGAGGCCGCGCGCGCCATCCATGCCGGCATGCACGGCACCACCTTCGGCGGAGGTCCCTTGGCCTGCGCCGTGGCTATCGCCGTCATCGACACCATCGAGAAGGACAATCTTCTGGTTCACGCAACCGAGGTCGGCAACTACTTTCTTGCGCAACTTCGCTCCCTGGCCTTGCGCCACAACGCCATCATTGATGTCCGCGGCAAAGGCTTGATGATTGCAGCCGAACTCGACTCCGCCGACCTGGCCAAGCTCGTCGTGGCCGAGATGCTCAAGCGGCGTATCGTCATCAACTGCACCAGCGACACGGTCCTCCGTTTCCTGCCGCCCTTTATTTTGCAGCGCACCCACGTCGACGCCGCCATTCGGGCGCTCGATGAAATCTTCACTGAACAGGATGCCGCCCACGCGGCAGCCCCATCCGCAGTTCACTCCATAGGAGGCCAAAACCGTGGCTAGCAAAGCAACCATCGAACTCCGGGAGCCCGCCGTTCCCGTTGAAAAAGACCCGGACATTCTTGCGGCGGCCACGCGGCTTGCCGGCGAGGATCTATGCTCCATCGCCGATCTGTCCAGCGCCGAAGTGCGCGCCATTATCAAGCTGTGCCGCGACGTCAAGCGCAATCCCCGCAAATACCGCAATGCGCTGGATGCGAAACAAATGGTGCTGATGTTTGAAAAGGCCAGCCTGCGCACGCGCCTCAGCTTCGAGGCCGGCATCAACACCATGGGCGGCAGCGCCATCTTCCTTGATCAGACCAGCTCCCCGTTGGGCGAGCGTGAATCCATTGCCGACGTGGCGCACAACGTCGAGCGCTGGGTCGATGTGATCGTGCTGCGCACCTACGCGCATGACACCATCACCGAGATGGCAGCCAACTCCCGCGTGCCGGTCATCAACGCGCTCTCTGACTTCGAGCATCCCTGTCAGACGCTGGCCGACTTTATGACTCTCGATGAGCACTTCGGCTCCACATCCGGACTTAACTTTACTTATGTGGGAGACGGCAACAACGTCTGCCACTCGTTGATGCTCACCGGCGCGCATCTGGGCGCCAACGTCACTGTGGCCACGCCCCGCGGCTACTCGCCCGACATCGAAATCGTCACCATCGCGCGCGAGATTGCCCAGGCCAACGGTTGCGAACTGCGGCTGCTGCAGGACCCGCAGGCCGCCGCGGAAGGCGCAGACGCAATCTACACCGACGTATGCGTCAGCATGGGCTTCGAGCACGAATCCGCCAAGCGCGCGCCCATCTTCCGGCCCTTCCAGGTGAACGAAGCGCTGATGCAGAAAGCCGCGCCCCATGCGGTTTTCATGCACTGCCTGCCCGCGCGCCGCAATGAAGAAGTTACAGACGCGGTAATCGACAGCCCGCAGTCCATAGTCTTCGAACAGGCTGAAAACCGCTTGCATGCGCAGAAGGCATTGCTGCTGCTGTTGCTCGGCGGTTTAGCGAATGTTCACAGTTTTGGTATTTGAGTTGTCTATTCTCCAAGTTTGGGTGGAACCGATGATACTAAGCCAAATTCCGGTCAACAAGGATGAATTTGTGGAGTTTCTCAACTTCGCTAGTAAAGTGAGATCCCTGAAGTTCAGCATGGACCCAGAAGAAGGAATGTGGCCTTCGTACGAATTCGGTCACAGTAAGAAGGAGGATCGGTTCTACATAGACGAAGCTCCAAATTTATTACGACGTGTGGCTAGGGAACATGCCAATCAGCGTCCAGAAGGTGGAAGATTTCGTCTCGATCTTCAAGGAGCGTTTTCTCCTGATGAAGGGAAGTACTTCCTTCTGTGGAGTCGGTCCAAGGATTTGATTCTTTACGAAAGTTCGATCCCGATTCAATCCACAAAAATGATTGACCTCTGGGCGATGATGGCAAAACGGAGATCTGAGTAGTAGGGAGCAGTTGCGCAAATACGTTTGGAAGGACTTGAAAACATCCCTCAGGGGCTAAAGCCCACGTCATTGGGAATGTATCTTGGCACGACTAAAGTCGTGCCGTTTCAAAACGCGATTTATGCGGCCAGCTCAAGGAAGTTGGAAGCTAACAGTTAAGTTTTTTGAGGTTTCGCAAGCATGTCCATAATTCTCGAATCGCTGCCCATCGGCCAAAAAGTTGGCATTGCCTTCTCCAGCGGGCTCGACACCTCCGCCGCCCTGCACTGGATGAAGC
>JBAVYF010000403.1:0-2487 GCA_049698655.1 Occallatibacter sp.
CCACGATCTCGCCCGGCTTGACGCCTGCCTGCTGCAGCCGCTCACAAATCGCCAGCACCAGAGCCAGGTGAGTGGAGATTCCCTTGCCGCCCAGGCCGTTCGTCTTCAGGCCGATCACCTTGCCCACGGGAACGATTCGCTTCCAGGCCTCGACCGGCTTGTCGTGGCCGGTGTAGGCGGCGATGGCGCGGTCAAGCAGCTCGAGCACGCGTTTTTCGTCCAGTTGCGCGCCTGCGCCATGAAGCGCCGGATCGCAGGCGACCACAACCTTCGACTTGCCCGCCTCCGTGTGCGGGTCCAGCCTGCCGGCCAACCCCAGCTTGCTCTGCGCACCCAGCAGCACTGCTCCGGTTGCTGCGCTTTTCAGAAAATCTCTGCGGCTTTTCATTGCAATCCTCGCATTCATCCAAGCGGCCGGCTCATTGGCCCGCGCGTTTACAGTTTCGCTTCCACGCCGCGCGCCAGCGCCAGCAGCGCCTGCGGAGTATCGGGCGTGGACTCATAGGCGACGATGCGCACCAGCGATGGGCCTTTGCGGAAGATGATGCTCTGCGCGTAAGCGACGCCCGCATCGCCCAGTTGGATAGGCTTGGCGTCGCTGGTTCCAGTCTCCAGAATCTTGCGCGCGCCGGCCGCGTCCTTCATCGTGTGCACGTCCACAGTCGCCTCCAACTGGCCCTGATATTTGTAGTCGGAGGTTGAGGTGGAGACCACGCCGGCGGAGATGTACTGCTCGGCGTCTCCGTCAATGTATTGCCACAAGTCCTTAGCCGCAAAGACGCGCGTCTCGCTGGTTTTTTCCCAGTCCGCAACCGCGCCCGATGCCGGGAACGGGTCGGAAATCTTCTTCCTGCAGCCTGTACCGGCAACAGCGGCAACAATCACCATCGCCGCAACGGCCCACTTCCAATTCGAGCGAAATTTCATGGAGCAGTCTCCTTCACTTTCGGTTGAGCAGAATCTGGCTGCCCGGCGAGCGGCTTTCGCCAATGCTGGTCACGTAGACCGCCGGATGCTCTTGCAGCGGGCACGCATACTCGCAGGCGCCGCAGCCCACGCAACGGCTGGGATCGACGCGCGGCTGTTTCAGTGTTTTCGTATTGCCAGCGGAATCGATGACCTGGGCCTCTTCGACATAAATGGCTTTGGGCGAAACCGGGCACCACTCTTCGCAGACAATGCACTCGGTGGCCATCGCCCACGGCAAACAGCGGCCACGATCATAGAATGCCGTCCCCAGCCGAATCGGCTGGCTTTGCCCGCCCACGCCTACGACCCAGCCTTTTTCTTTCGGCGTGATCTGCCAGATGGCGCCGGTGGGGCAGACCTCGGAGCAGAGCACGCAACTGGGCTCGCAGTATCCGATGCGCGGCACCAGCGTCGGCGACCACAATCCTTCCAGGCCGGCTTCATCCAGCGTGGGATGCAGCGCAATGTTGGGGCAAACCTTCATGCACTCGCCGCAGCGGATGCAGCGCGAAAGAAAATCGGTTTCGTCCAGCGAGCCCGGAGGCCTCAACAATCGCTCATTGCGGCCCTTGCCCAGGCCGGTGTTGGCGCGCATCAGCGGAACGATAGCCGCGCCGGCGGCAAGTCCGGTGAGCGTTCTGCGCCGGCCCAGATCAGGCGACGCGACCTCGCGCTCCTTGCGAAAGAAGCGGAATTGAAGGCCGTCGTGCGGGCAACTGCCCACGCAGTTCATGCACATCAGGCACTCGGCCTTGCGCCACGGCGCGCCCCCGATGGGATCGTCGCCGCCCTGGCAGTGGAGCAGGCAGCGGTTGCAGTTGTCGCAGGAAGCAGTGTCTTTGTGCAGCCCCAGCACACTCCACCGCGAAACCGCGCCCAGCAGCGCACCCAGCGGGCAAATCGCCCTGCACCACAGCCGCGTCACGTGCAAACTGGCCGCGAGAATCGCAATGAACAGAATGCCCAGCACGAGCCCTTGCGCGTAGTGCGGCTGGCGGAGATCGAGCACCGTATAGTGCAGAATCGTGTGCAGCGTTTCGCCGGTCGACTTGATCGCCGCGATATGGCTGTGTTCGAGCGGAGTCAGCACGGCGCGCGCGGCAGCGTTGAACGCCGGCAACAAAGAAAGTCCAAAAGACCGGACCAGCAAACTGAAAGGATCAATCCATCCGATAGCCGCCGAGCCAAACAGTGCGGCCACCAGCCCGGCGATTAGGACAACATATTTAACGGTCTGCCAGCGTTTGTAGCGATTCGCCTCGATGCGCTGCTTGCCGCGTTTGGACTCCGAGGGCATATCGCCCACGAAGTGTTGCAGTGTGCCCAGGGGGCAGACCCAGCCGCAGAAGAAGCGGCCCAGAAAGAGCGTGGGCAGAAGGATGAGCAGGCTCCAGATCAGCCCGCGATAGAGAGCGTGGCCGGCCAGCGCATTGACCACGGCCACCAGCGGGTCCCACTCGAAAAACAGCCGCACCGGCGCGCGCAGTTGAATCTCGGTCGCGCCGCCGGGAAAGAGGC
>JBAVYF010000404.1:0-5549 GCA_049698655.1 Occallatibacter sp.
ACTTCGGATATAATCCCTGTGAGACCCGGAGAGATGGCCGAGTGGCTGAAGGCGGCGGTTTGCTAAACCGTTATAGGGTCAAAAGCTCTATCGGGGGTTCGAATCCCCCTCTCTCCGCCACGCAGTCAACTTGTTTAGAATCAATGACTTAGATGTCGAGAATCTCCCCGATTTCCGGGCTGATCCCGCACAAATCTTCCACCAGAGAATTTCTCTCCGAGTGGCTAATCTCACTTTGAATCACCCTTTTCTCTGGTCGACCAGAGAGCAGTGGAACTTTTGAACCTGGCCGAGAAACCGAAAGTTAGGCGAAGAGCTCAATCCGCTGATGGCCAACCTACTACTAACACGTCGATTTGTCGTAAAGTGATAAACGTTCCAGGCGACATCGGCGTTTTCCAGTACCGATCATGCCTAGTGGGCTTCCTGCGGCGCTGGAAACGTGCCTCGGCGATTTTGCAACAACTGAGATATGTGGCTCAATGTCCGGCTTACCGAACACACATCCCGAGACCTCTCAATTGCTTTCCCGAGGCCGGTCCCCGTGTAAAGGATATGTTTCTTTAGACAGTAGTTCGCCGTTTTTTGTTACGCTGCAATCTGCTCTGCAAATACTGAGAGAGACCTCTTGAGGCCGAATTGGATCCCAGTGTTGTACTCCCACAGCTTCCGGTAGATCTCCGCCACGTGCTCCCCGGCGTTCGATGTCGACCTTCCTCTGTACGCGGCATTTATCCACATGTGACGGGAGGGCAACGATGGACATGCACGCAAGTATTCCTCCTGATTTCGCGTTGAAGGCGGACAGGGACGACCTCGACCTTTCTTCCGAGCAAGTCGTGGTAGCTTACCACGAGAGAACGAAGCACCACTACCACCGCTATGCCGCCGCGCTTGGATACATGGATTGGGCTAAGCAGCCAGATCCGTTCCGCCGTTACGACGGAGCGCCGCTGGTTCGCCTTCCTCTCCCCGATGCAGGACGAGCGCTTCCATTCTGGCAGCTCTATGTCGCGGACAACGTGGCGCCGGCTCCGCTTTCGGTCGACTCGATCTCACTCTTCTTGCGATACGCACTCTCGCTCACAGCATGGAAACAGTTCGAGGGAACCTCATGGCCTCTGCGTGCCAATCCGTCGAGCGGGAACCTCCACCCGACGGAGGGATACGTGCTCTTGCCGTCTTTGGACACTATCCACAACCGTCCCGGCGTGTACCACTATGCGTCGAAGGCGCACGGTCTCGAGCTTCGAGCGGACATTGATCCCTCGGCCTGGGCGGCCTTAACGGCAGCATTTCCGGAGGGCTCATTCCTCGTGGGGCTGTCGTCCATTTTTTGGCGGGAGGCCTGGAAGTATGGCGAGCGTGCGTTCCGCTACTGCCAACACGATGTCGGCCATGCGCTGGGGACGATGCGCTTCGCGGCGGCTGCCCTCGGGTGGAAATTCCACCTCCTCGACCGTGTGGGTAACACTGCCGTGGCCCAACTTCTCGGACTCGACCGCGAGGCCGACTCGACCGGCGCAGAGCGGGAGCATCCCGAACTGGTGGCGCTTGTGGTCAGGGAAAATTGGGCCAGCGACCGGGGCCTCTGCCTTTCCAAAGAGTTGGTATCCAAGGTGGCCACTTCTCGATGGTGCGGCTCGGCAAACGTGCTGAGTCCCGAGCACGGCGTCGATTGGCCAGTGATCGACCAGGTGGCTGAAGCCACTAAGAATTCCGCCACTACAAATTCGAAGACCACTACAAATCCGGGGATTGCCCCCGGCGAAGAGCTTTCCAGGTTCCCTTCAGAGGAAGAGCTCTTCGGGGCGCCGGTTCGGTCCGGAGCCTTCACCGCGGAAAAAGTCATTCTGGGGCGCAGGAGCGCGGTGAGTATGGACGGATCCACAACGATTCCTACGGCGACCTTTTTTCGGATGTTGGCTCGCCTGGTACCCACCCGAGACGGCCGATCGGTGCCTTGGGACGCCCTGTCCTGGCGCCCACGCATCCACCTGGGCCTCTTCGTGCATCGGGTGAACGACCTGCCTCCTGGTCTCTACATGCTCGCTCGGGATCCGGAGAAGGTCGGGACACTCCGGCAAACGATGCGGCCTGAGTTCCTGTGGCAACGCCCTCCGTCGTGTCCGCATGGCCTTCCGCTATACCTACTGAAAGAGGGAGACTGCCGTACTCTGGCCGCGACAGTCTCCTGCGGTCAGGACATCGCGGGGAACGGGGCCTTCAGCCTTGGGATGATCGCCGAATACATGAACAGTTTGGTCGTCTATGGCGCCAGCTTCTACCGAAATCTCTTCTGGGAGGCCGGCCTCGTGGGCCAGGTGCTGTACCTCGAGGCGGAAGAGGCGGGTATCCGTGCGACCGGGATCGGTTGCTACTTCGATGATCCGGTTCACGAGGTGTTCGGCATCTCTTCGTACGATTGGCAGAGCCTCTACCATTTCACTGTGGGCGGCCCAGTCGAGGACAGACGCCTTACCACGTTGCCTGCGTACAACCTGGAGGAAGCAGGGTGAGCACCCCGACATTCGAATTAGATCGGTCGCCTGCGGCATTCATTGCGACGTTAGAGGTGGATAGCCCGATGATGGAGGCACAGGAACACCGATAGCCTTGGCCTTGTCTTCACCGTCGGCGAGCGCATTGGCGATTTACCGTCATTCCAGAAATGATCCAGTCGACATCGGCGTTTTCCGTTACCGATCCTGCCTATCGGGCTGAAAATGGTCGATTTTGGGGCGTCGGGAGTCTGACACTCTCACCCATGCTGGTCCGTCGGTTTCCCGGTTCACGGCAAGTGTTAACCAAAAAGTAACTGACGGTTTGGTGACGATCCAGGCGCAACCCCGAAGGAAGCAGTAAGAACGGGCCTCACTGAGAGCTACAGCATGTGATGCTGGCTGGCTTCCACCTCGCGAAAGATCGCCATCGGGCCGCATTTTCAATCCCGGCATCAGGATTGAGAGTTTTCTCGCACGGGCCAGATTCCGTATAGTGCATACAGCGGCTCCCCTTCAAAAATGGAGGTCATTGCATGGCGAGGCGCACTCTCTTCCTCCTCTCTTTGGCAGCATTGTTTGCAGGCAGTGTCCTGGCAGCAGGCCAGCCATCCGCACCGGTGCAGGGCCAGCCCGCGCAGCCGGGCGGCATAGCTCACATTACCCTGGGCCAGTCCGCCGTTCCGCTTTACGGGCCGTGGAAGTTCACCGTGGGCGATTCGCCTATCGATCCCAGGACCGGCCAGTCGCTCTGGGCGGAGCCGGACTTTGACGACTCCCGGTGGGAGACGGTGGACCTCACGCCTGTGGCCGGCCCGCCTGATTCCTTGACCGGGGATGCGCACCAAGTGAATGGCGGGATGGCCAAAGGACACGCGGGCTACGCAGGCTGGGCTTGGTACAGGCTGCGCTTGAGAGTAGTCACCGGGCCCGGAGCCCTGATGGCCATCGACGGGCCGGTCGCGGATGGCGCCTGGCAACTGTTCTCGGGTGGAAAACTGCTGGGCAGCTTTGGAAAGTTCGACAACCATGGAGCCGTGCGGCGAATTTATGGTTACCGTCCATTGATGTTCCTCCTGCCTCCCGTTGAACGCACTGAAAGCGGTGTTGTGACGGAGACCCTCGCCTTTCGTGAGTGGATGGGCAGCAGGAGCCTAATTCACGCGAACGCCGGTGGCCTCCATTCCGCGCCGCTGCTGGTGGCGGGAGAGGCGATGAGAGCGCAGTCGCGCCTTGACTGGCAAGATGTGCTTCTTGGCAAGCTCAACGAGGCTGCGTACATCGCGATGTTCCTGCTGTTCGCGGTACTGGCAGCCAGCCTGGTGCTATTTGATCGTTCCGACCGGGTCTACTGGTGGGTGGCGGCCACCATGCTGGTCGCGCCGATCGGCTACATCCTGATGAACCTCTGCGCCACCACAACATGGCTCGACGCCCGGGTTGCGGACATTCTGGTCAGCACAGATGATGCTCTATGGGCGGCCGGATGGGTGATGGTATGGTGGGTCTGGTTCCACTTACGTCGTCCCGCTTGGGGACCTAAAGCCATCGCCGTGCTGATGGTCTCCTTTGCGACGGCCGACGCTTTGAAGGTGGGACTGACCGACTATGGTTTAGTGCTGCCGCATGGGCGCAACTCTGCGCTTTTGGACGCGTTGGGTGCAACCAGCGTGGCGTTCCGGTTGGTTTTTGTGGTGGCGATCGCCCTGGTGGTGGCAATGGGCATTCGCAAGGAGGGCAAGGAGGGGTGGTTCGCACTTCCGGCTGTCGCGGCACTGGCAGTGGAGATGATTGGCGAAGCTTTCGGGGTGGACCTCGTGGGACGATTCCATGGCATCGACGTGCGGATTTGGGATCTGACGGACCCGTTCCTGGTTGCGGTGCTGGCATTTCTCATGTTGCGCCGGCTGCTGCATTCGCTCGAGCGGCAGCGCCGAATGACGCTGGACGTGAAGCAGGCGCAGGAGGTGCAGCAGATGATCCTGCCGGAATCGCTTGTGACGCTGGCGGGATTGATCGTGGAGAGCGAGTACCGGCCTGCGCGGGAAGTGGGCGGTGACTTCTTTCAGATCATCTCCAACAAATCCGACGGTAGCCTCCTCATTATTGCCGGAGATGTAACCGGCAAGGGCCTGAAGGCGGGGATGCTGGTGGCGCTGCTGGTGGGTGCCATCCGCAGTACTGCGGAGTTGAATTCCGAGCCAGAGTTTGTGTTGAGCGCGTTGAACCGGCGGCTGATAGGACGCGGGGATGCCCAGGCCACTTGCCTGGCGATGAGGATTGATGCGGATGGCAGCGCGATGCTGGCCAACGCCGGCCACCTGCCACCGTATCTGAACGGCGAGCCGGTAGCGATGGAAGGCGCATTGCCGCTGGGTATCACCGAGGGAGCTGAGTTCTCAGTGATGCATTTTCAACTGGAGAAGGGCGACAGGCTCATGCTGATGTCGGACGGCATAGCAGAAGCCACCGACGCTGAAGGTCATCTGTTCGGTTTCGAGCGGGTGAATGACTTGCTTCGAGCGGCCAAGTCTGCGAGCGAGATTGCCAGGGCGGCGCAAGCGTTTGGGCAGGAGGACGATATCAGCGTCATTTCCGTA
The DNA here is from genome assembly GCA_049698655.1 of Occallatibacter sp. Classification (GTDB taxonomy): domain Bacteria; phylum Acidobacteriota; class Terriglobia; order Terriglobales; family Acidobacteriaceae; genus Telmatobacter. The sequence goes on from JBAVYF010000404.1 coordinate 5,102, forward strand.
ACGCGCACCGCGGGGTTGGAGGCTGCTGCCGCGTGAGCAAATCGCTTGGCGCAGTCGCTCTGGCGGGTTGTGCCTGAATCACCGCCAAACCGGAAGTTACCTTTTCATCAACAGGCCCGCGCACCTTCGGCGTGGATGATCTTTTCGCTACCCTGAATCACCTGCTGGCCGCATTGCGATGCGTGACTAGCCAAATTCAACCCCCATCGGAAACGAGCGTCTCAACGCAAGTAACCGGACAATAAATGAGGTAAATACCTCATATTCTGAATGTTAACGGTTCTCTCGAGGATTACTCCTCAAAAGTCGGCTTGGCGGAAGCAATCTGTGACGGGAGCTTCGCTGAAAACTCCACCGCAGAGAATCATTTTCGCTCTAAACCTTTTGAATTCAAATGCTTGCAAAACCTCTATCGAGAGTTCGAATGACTCTTCCCCCGCCACGCAGT
>JBAVYF010000405.1:0-4451 GCA_049698655.1 Occallatibacter sp.
AGCTTGCGCAGCAGCACCCGCGTCAGCAAATTCGCAAAGACCACGCCCACCGAGCCGGCCAGCAGACCCAGCACGCTGAACTCCACGCTGAAGGTGCGCACAATGCGCATCCGCGTCGCGCCGAGCGTTTTCAGCACCACCGCCTCGCGCATCCGCCTGAAGCGCGTGCTGGCAATGCTCGAAGCCAGAATCATCAGCCCCGCGAAGATCGAGAACCCGGCAAGGAACCGCACCACGAACGTAATCTGATCGACCACGCTCTCAATCCGCTCCAGCACATCGGCCAGGTTGATCACCGTAATTGTCGGATAGGTTTGGAAGAGCGCCCGCTCCAACGCCGCTACTTGCTTCGGATCAACGTGCGCCCCGCCGTACCAGGTGGCGGGCTGGTCCTTGAGCTGTCCCGAAGGTAACATGAAAGGAACGCGCGCTCCCAGGTGCTGCCCGTCTGCGCGATAGATCGCGGAGACCTTCAGCGTCCGCACCGCGCCTCCCACGTCCAGCTCAACCGTCGTGCCTAAGCCCAGGTGCAGCCGCTCAGCCACGCCCTCGCTGATTGCAAGTTCCGCCGCGTCAGAATCAGTCCACCATTTGCCTTGCGTCACCTTGTCGCCCGCCGGAGGCGCATCGGCCCAGCTCAACTCCGCGTTCTCAAGTAACCGTCGCGGAAAATGCTGCTCCTTCAGTTGTTCTACCGGCTTGCCGTTGAGCGAGACAAAGCGCCCGGTCACCACCGGCATCAGATCCAAAGTCTGGCCAATCGTCTGGCTCACTCCCGGCTGGTGGGCGAAGAACTCCTTCACGCCCGCAAGCTCATCGGTTGTCACGTCGATCAGAAAAATATTCGGCAGCCTGGGCGAGGCCGTCTCGCGAATGTCACGCACCAGCGCCGACTGCATCAGGTAAACCGCCAGAATCAGCATCACGCCTGTGCCCAGAGCAGCCAGCACTGCTGCCGACTGGTTCCCCGGCCGGTATAGATTGGCGAGCCCGTGACGAAGGAACGAAGGCAGACGCAGACGCACACGGTTAAGAAGGAAGCGCAGGACTCGCAACGCTACGAATGCCAGCAGCAGCAGGACAATCAAGGCAATCGTGAAGATCAGAGCAAACCAGCCGCCCACTTTGACCGAATCCGACAGCGCCCAGGCGATTCCACCCAGCGCGGCAATCACAACCACTGAAATTCCCAGTTGCAGCCGGCGCGCCCACCAACGGGCAAACCAGCCGCCGACGCCCTGCGGTCCCTGCTCGACCAGCCTGCGCAACACCAGCACCGGCCTGACATTGCGCACGTCCAGCAGCGGCGGCAGACAGAAGAGCAGCGTGGTCAGCAGGCCCGTTCCCAGCCCGGCCGCGACCGACCGCCAGGGAAATTCGAGCGTTGCATGAACCGGCAGCAGCTTGCCGAATACGGTTGGCAGCGCGGCCATCACGCCTACGCCGGCAGCGACGCCCAGCAGACCTCCGGCCAGCCCGAGGCCTAACGTTTGAAGAAGGAAAATCCGCAGCAGATCGCCTGAACTCGCGCCGACAGCTTTCAAAATGGCCAGCATATCCATGCGCTGCTCGAGATGCGCGTGCATGGCCATCGCGACGCCAATCGCCCCTAGCACCATGGCCACCAGGCAAATCAGGCTCAGAATCGCGGTCGCGTTGTCCAAGCCTTTGTTCAGTCCCGGATTGCCCTCGCGGAAGTCCATCACCTGCGCGTCGGGCAGCGCAGATTCAACCTGCTTGCGAAAAGCTTCCAGATGGGAGCTGTCATCGGCCTGAGACGGCAGCTTCATCAGCAAGCGCTGGCCGGCGCGGCTGCCGGGAGAGATCAGGCCTGTCCGTTCCAGCGCCGCCTGCGAGATCATCACCCGAGGCCCTAGTCCAGCTCCGGCGCTGAGGCGGTCCGGCTCCTGCTCCAGCACGGCGGCAATGCGGAAACTTCTGCCGCCCAGACGCAGCGTCTGGCCCACGTGCGCATTCAGCCGAATGAGAAACTCATCCGCCACAACTGCCGAATCGCCATCAAGAGCCTGCTCCAGACTCATCGCCGGCTGCAGGTCGGCCGTGCCGTAGTAGGGATACTCGCTGGGGTCCACGGCTTTGAGAGAAACCAGCAAAGGCACCGGGTCCGGCGGCACAGAAGCCATGGATACGGTCTCCGTCACCCATGTGGTGCGAATTCCTGCGGGCTTAGCGATTGCATTGATTTTGTCAGTTTCTGTGGTGGTGGGCTGATGAAAGATCCGCGCACTCATATCGCCAGCCATCAGCGACCGTGCCTCGGTCGAAAGCGTCCGCCGGAAGCTCTCGCTGAAGCCACGCACCCCCACAAGCGACGCCACACCCACCGCCACCGACAGCAACACAAAGCCGAACTTGGCAGGCGCAGAACGCAAATCCCGCCAGCCGATGGCCCCGGCCCGCTTCCAGCTCAACGCGCGCTTAGCCATTCTGCCCCTGCTCCACTGACTTCGCCGTGTACGGCAAGCTATCTTCCACAATCAGCCCGTCGCGCAACACAATCTTACGGTCGGCGCGGCTGGCCACCTCGGGATCGTGCGTCACCAGCACCAGCGTGGTGCCCGCCTTGCGGTTGCGTTCCAGCAGCAGGTTCAGCACCAGCAGTCCGTTGGAGGAGTCCAGATTTCCAGTCGGTTCATCGGCCATCACAATCGGCGGCTCAACGACAAAAGCTCTGGCCAGCGCAACCCGCTGCTGCTCGCCGCCGGAGAGCTGCACCGGATAGTGGTCCATCCGCTCCTTGAGGCCAACCTCGTCCAGCAACCGCCGCGCCTGGTTCAGACCGCTGCCCTCCACGTTCAACTCATAGGGCAGTAGCACGTTTTCCATAGCCGTGAGCGTCTCGATCAACTGATACGACTGGAAGACGAAGCCAATCTTCTCTCCACGCACCGCGGCCAGTTCTGTCTCGGCGAGGTTGTGGATGGGTACACCGTCGAGGAAAATCTCGCCGGAACTGGGCGTGTCGAGGCCCGCCAGCAGACCCAGCAGCGTACTCTTGCCGCTTCCACTGGCGCCCAGGATGGCAACAAACTGGCCAGCGGGAATGACGAGGGAAATCCCTTTGAGAATCTCCACCCGCCGCGCGCCGTTCTGAATCCATTTTTTCGCGTCTCGAACCTCGATCACTCTGTTCGCCTCCTGAACGTCTTCGCCCTAATCCCTATTCCCGCTTCCCTGTTCTTCGCTACACTGTTTATGTGGACGTTCGCCGCAGGTTTATCGTTTCGTTTTGGCTGATTCTTGTGGCCGCCCCGTTGCTGGCTGCTGACAGGCCCGTCCTGGTCTGTTACGGCGACAGCATCACAGCCGGTTACGGCCTTGATATCGGCCAGTCCTATCCCGACGCGCTGCAACGCGACCTTAACCGCCGCGGCTACCACTACAAGGTGAACAACCAGGGGACCAACGGCGCCACAACCAAAGACGCCGTCGCCTATCTGCACTCCATCCTGCGCCTGCATCCGGAGATCGTCATCGTTGAGTTCGGCGGCAATGACGGCCTGCGCGGCCTGCCCACCGACCAGACCCGCCGCAACCTCGACACCCTGTTGACCACGCTCGAAGACGCCCACGTCAAAATCCTGCTGGCCGGCATCACCCTCCCGCCCGACTACGGCAAGGAATACATCCAGGCCTTCGAGCAAATCTTCCGTGACCTGGCGGCCAAACACCACACTGCCTTCATTCCCATGCTCTACAAAGATATGATCCATATTCCCGGGACCATTCAGGAAGATGGCGTCCATCCCACCGCTAAAGGCTCCGAGGTCATTGCGCAGACGCTGCTGCCGGCGCTGGAGCCTTTGCTGCGCAAAGGCAGTTAGACCCAGCTGCCTCACCTCATCACGACCACCGGCTGAAACAGCGTTCCGGCCACGCGCCGGGCAATTCCCACTAGCTCGCGCTGGCCGGCAAAGACCTTCACCAGCGGCGCGCGGGAAAACTCCGGTAGGTTGGCCTGTGCTCCATTGCGCAGCCGTCCGAGGGCCATCGCATCGCCCGTGACGGATGGCATCTCTGGCAACAGGCTGCGCGGATGGAGGCACAGCCTCTCTAACGCATCCAGGTTTCCGGCTAAATGAGACAGCTCCTCCAACGTGTGCGACTCGGCGAGCGTGAAGACCCCGGACTGAGTGCGCCGCAAGCTGCTCAGGTGCGCCCCGCAGCCCAGGTCCTGGCCCAGTTCATGCGCTACCGAGCGCACATAGCCCCCGGCGCTGATGCTCATCGTGAAGCTGGCTTCAGCGCCATCGAGTGAAACAATTTCAAAGCTGGCGATGGTGACAGAAGCGGCCTTCAGTTCCACCGGCTTGCCTTCGCGGGCCAACTTGTAGGCCGGCGTGCAGGAGATTTTTTTTGCGGAGTAAGCTGGCGGCATCTGCTGCATCTCGCCATGGAAGCGACTGGCCGCGGGTCGTACCTGCTTCAGC
>JBAVYF010000406.1:0-8858 GCA_049698655.1 Occallatibacter sp.
GGCCAGCGAGATATACAGCGGCGAGGGATCGACGGAAAACGTCACGGTGAGGCTATTGTAAATCCATGCTTCACAAAGATTGCTTGAGCAGCGGGACTGCCAAGGTAATCGACAAAGTTGCGCGCGGCCTCTGCGTTGTGGCTCGCCTTCACAACCGCAGCGGGATAGACGATTGCGTCGTGCGACGAATCCGGCGCGACAGCCACAATCCGCACCCGGCCTGAGGTCTGCGCGTCGGTTGCGTAGACGATGCCCGCATCAGCGTTGCCTGTCTCGACATAGGTCAAAACCTGGCGAACATCGCTTCCCAGCACAAGTTTTGTGTTGAGCTTGTCGAGCAGGTGCAGCGCCGCCAGTGTTTGGCGCCCGAATTGGCCGGCCGGAACGCTGGCAGGGTCGCCCAGGGCGATCAGCCGGACGGAACGATCCGTGAGTCCCTGGAAGTCCTGAAGCCGGGAGTCGCGCGGCGCAATCAGCACCAGCGAGTTGCGCAGCAGGCTGCGCCGCGTTTTCGGCGCGATTAATCCCATCCTTTCCAGATCGTCCATGGGCCTGGGCGCGGCGGAGAGAAATGCATCCACCGGCGCGCCCTCCTCGATCTCCAGCGCCAGGGTTCCCGAAGAGCCGAAGTTATTGCGAAAGTCGATGCCGGCGTGATCGCGTTGATAGACAGTCTCCACTTCCAAAATAGCGTTCTTGAGACTTGCCGCGACAGAGAGCGTCAATGTGGCGCGCCGCGGAGCATGGCAAGCTCCGATGGAAGCCGCAAGCACCAGCAACGCAGCGCAGGAGCAAAGCCCCAATCGAATTCCTTCTGTTTCTTGTCCCGCTCTCACTGCTTCTCCCCATGGATTGAAGGCCGGGTGAAGATCGGCTCGTAGGATACACACGACAGCGTCGTGCATGCAAACAGATGCCGTGAGCACATCCAAATTACAGAAACTGCCGGACTTGACTCTTCGGACGGGAGATGCGCTAAACTATGTATCTCGCTGGAGGCCGGTTTGCCCTCTAGGCAGCTTTCGATGAGTTGAACTCGTTGCCCCAAACACGGCCGCATGGAGTAAAGAACGAGAGTTTTGGTAAGGAGTCGAAGGATGGAATTGGCAGTTAGAGATGTCGGGAAGGCGCTTGCCGAACAACTGCCTCCTCTGACCCCGAATGCGGCGGCCGTTGAGGCGGATCGTTGTTTGTACTGTTACGATGCGCCTGCACCCACGCCTGCCCAACCCACATCAACATTCCAAAATTCATCAAGAAAATTGCTACCCGCAATCTGCGCGGCTCGGCGGCAACGATCTTTGTGTCGAACCTTCTGGGCGCAACCTGCGCGCGGGTCTGCCCGGTGCAGGAGTTGTGCGAGGGCGCGTGCGTGCTGGGCGCCGATCACAAGCCCATCTCCATAGGAAGGCTGCAGCGCTTTGCGATGGATTATGCGCGGGAGCGCCACAGCTATCCGACCGTAGCGGCGACGCCCACCGGCAAATCGATTGCCATTATCGGCTCAGGGCCCGCGGGACTTTCCTGCGCTGGCGAGTTAGCGCTGTTGGGCAACTCGGTAACAATCTTCGAAAAACACAAGATGCCAGGCGGCCTCTCCACTTATGGCATCATCGCGCTGCGCGAACCGATGGAGATTGCTCTGGAAGAGGCGCGCATGATCGAAGGGCTGGGCGTCAAGATCAAAACCGGGGTTGAAATCAGAAAGGATATCTCTCCAGCCACGCTGCAAAAGGAGTTTGACGCGATTGTGCTGAGCGTGGGATTAGCCCGAACACCCAAACTGGGCATTGCCGGTGAAGAAGCAGTGATCGATGGCCTGGAATTCATTGAAGCCAGCAAGGTTGCCGCGGCAAAACTGAGCGTGGGCCGCAATGTAATCGTAATCGGCGCCGGCAACACGGCAATTGATTGCGCAACAATTGCCAAGCGGCTTGGAGCGGAGCGGGTGACGATGGTCTATCGCCGCACGGACCGCGAGATGACCTGTTACGTGCACGAGTACGATTTTGCCCGCAAGGAGGGCATCGAGTTCCGCTTTCTCAGCCAGCCTTCGCGGGTAGTTCTGGCGGGCGGTCTTCCGGTTGGCCTCGAGTGCCAGCGCGTTGAGCTGGGCGTGCCCGACGCATCGGGCCGCCCATCGCCGGCACCGGTCAAGGGTTCGGAGTTTGTGCTAGCGGCCGATCAGATCATCAAGGCTGTCGGTCAAAACAAGCTGACGCTGGCTGCGTTGCTGGGTTTGCAAACGAAGAAGGGATATATCATCGTAGACGCGAACTTCCAGACCAACGCAACCGGCATCTATGCAATCGGCGATTGCATTCGCTCCACCGGCGTAGCTTCCACAGTTATGGCCGTTCAGGATGGCAAGCTGGCCGCCGCGGCAATCCATCAACAGTTGGCGCTACGGACGTCAGTCGAGGTGAATTAAGCATGGCAGACCTGAGAATCAACTACGCTGGCATCAAGTCGCCCAATCCATTCTGGCTGGCCTCGGCTCCGCCCACCAACTCCGGCGCGCAGATTCACAAGGCTTTTGAAGCGGGCTGGGGCGGCGCGGTATGGAAGACCATCGGCGCGCCGGTGCTGAATGTATCGAACCGTTACGGCGCATGGCATCACGGCCGGCAGCGCATGTTGGCCATCAATAATGTCGAGCTGATCTCCGACCGTCCTATTGAAGTCAATCTGCGTGAGATCGTCGAGATCAAGCGCGCCTGGCCGGATCGCGCGGTCATCGTCTCCGCCATGGTCGAGGCCAAGCCGGAAGCGTGGAAGGAGATCGTCCGGCGCATCGAGGATACGGGCGCGGACGGCATCGAGTTGAACTACGGCTGCCCGCATGGCATGAGCGAACGCGGCATGGGCGCGGCCGTCGGACAAGTGCCGGAGTATTGCGAGCAGATCACCCGCTGGGTGATGGACGTCGCGACCATTCCGGTCATCGTCAAGCTGACGCCCAACGTCACCAACATTGTGTTGCCGGCGCGCGCCGCGGTGGCTGCCGGCGCCAGCGGAATCTCGCTCATCAACACCATCAACTCCATCTGCGGCGTGGACCTGGATACGCTGGAGCTGACGCCGAGCATCGGCGGCAAGGGCGGCCACGGCGGCTATGCCGGGCCGGCCGTCAAGCCCATCGCGCTTAATATGCTGGCCTCTTTGGGAACCGACGAGGTCGTGTCCAAGTCCGGCATTCCTATCTCCGGCATGGGCGGCATCGCCACCTGGGCTGACGCGGCGGAGTTCCTGCTCCTCGGCGCATCGAGCCTCCAGGTTTGCACCACGGTGATGCACTACGGCTACCGCGTGATCGAAGACCTCTGCGACGGGCTCTCCAACTGGATGGACGAGAAGGGCTTCAAGACCATCGCCGATGTCACCGGCCGCAGCCTGAATCGCGTCTCGGAGTTCAAGAACCTCGACCTCTCCTTCCGCGCGGCGGCGCGCATTAATGCGGAGCGATGCATCAAGTGCAATCTCTGCTACATCGCCTGCAACGATACCGCGCACCAGTGCATTGATCTGGTTTCAGCGGAGGGCAAGGTGGTTGATCCGGGCGGCTACGATGTGCGCTCCAACGGCAAGCACGCAGCCGTGGAAACGCGTCCCCAGCCCACTGTGCGCGAAGAGGATTGCGTGGGCTGCCGGCTCTGCTACAACGTCTGCCCGGTGGACCAGTGCATCGAGATGGTCGAGCTTACTCCCCAGCGAAGCGCGGTTACATGGGATGAGCTGTCGCGGCAGCAAACCCCGGTCACCGAAGACTGGGAAGCGATGAAAGCTTATCGCGAGCAGGTTGGAATTCACATTCACTAACCCATCTTTAGAGCCATTGCCGGCACAGGAAGGGAGAGCGTACAAATGGGACTGCTGATCAAGGGCGGTGAGATTGTGACCGCGGAGAGTCGCCTGCGCGGCGATATCTTCATTGAGGATGAAACCATCAGCGCCATCGGGCCTGGCCTCGCTGTTCCGCCGGGAACCGAGGTAATCGATGCCGCGGGAAAGCTGGTCTTTCCCGGCTTCATCGATCCGCATGTTCACATCCACCTGCCTTTCATGGGCACATTTGCCAAGGAAAATCATGCCGCGGCGAGTGCGGCCGCGCTCACTGGCGGGACCACCACATTCATCGAGATGTGCTGCCCTTCGCGCAAGGACGATGCGCTGGAGACCTACCACATATGGAAGCAAAAGGCGGAAGGCAACAGCGCCTGCGACTATGCCTTCCACATGGGCGTGGCGCGCTTCGACGCTCAGACGGAAGCGCAACTCACTGAAGTCGTACGGGACGGAACGACTTCCTTCAAAATCTTTCTCTCGTATAAGAACTTTTTTGGCATCGATGACGAAGAGATGTTTCACACGCTCAAGCGGGCCGCCAGGCTGGGTGTCATCACCACCGCGCACTGCGAGAACGCTGAGCTGGTAGGCCAATTGCAGCAACTGTTGCTGGCCGAGGGCAAGACTGGGCCGGAGTGGCATGAACCCAGCCGTCCGGAGGCCGTTGAAGCCGAAGGCACCACCCGCTTTGCGACCTTTGTGGAGCAGACCGGCGCCACCGGATACGTGGTGCATCTCTCCTGCGCGCCTGCATTGCGCGTGGCCGTGGACGCTAAGATGCGCGGCGTCAATCTGCACATCGAATCGGTGCTGCCTCACTTTCTGCTCGACAAGAGTTACGCCGAGCGCGCCGGCGTTGAAGGCATGAAGCACATCATGTCGCCGCCCTTGCGCGACAAGCGCAATCTGCCTGTGTTGTGGAATGCGCTCAAGGCAGGCTTGATCGAGACCGTGGGCACGGACCATTGTCCCTTTGATACGGAACAGAAACTGATGGGTGCCAAGGCTTTCACGCAGATTCCCAACGGCATTCCGGGCATTGAAGACCGAGTGAACCTGATGTACACCTACGGCGTAAAGCGCGGCGGACTCGACATCCACCGCTTCGTCGATGCGCTCAGCACTCGCGTCGCCAAGCTCTTCGGCCTCTATCCTCGCAAGGGAACCATCGCGGTGGGCTCGGACGCCGACCTGGTTGTCTACGACACAAAGTATCGCGGCACTATCTCCGCGGCCACGCAGCATGGCATCAACGACTACAACGGATTTGAGGGCTTCGCGATTGAAGGCCGGCCCTCCGTGGTCACCGTGCGCGGCAAGGTGCAGGCGCGCGATGGCGCCTTTGTGGGCAAGCCGGGGATCGGGCGCATGATTCGCCGCAGTCCGCAGCTATAACGCGGAATGTAACTGGAAAGGAGTAACTCATGCCGGTTGACACACAGGCAGCGGTTGATTTGCTCAAGGAGTTGCGCACGCTCACCGCCGATGAGCATGGCGCGCAACGATTGGCCTGGAGCCCGGTGTGGCTCAAGGCGCGCAGTTGGTTCGAATCCAAGCTGCGCACATTGCCCGTGGAACATCACTATGACGCCGCCGGCAATAGTTGGAGCACGCTCGCCGGAAGCTCCGAAAAAACTTTGATTCTCGGCAGCCACATCGACTCCGTGCCCAATGGTGGATGGCTCGACGGCTGCCTGGGCGTGATTGGCGCGTTCGCTGTGCTGCGCCGCATCGCCGAGGAGTATAACGGCAAGCCACCGGTCACCGTGCGGCTGGTCGATTGGGCGGATGAGGAGGGCGCGCGTTTTGGGCGCAGCCTCTTCGGTTCTTCGGCTTTTGCCGGCACGCAAACCATCGATCAGGATCGCGGACGCACGGATGCAGGCGGCAAGCGGCTTGAAGATGCGCTGGCCGAATGCGGCGTCTCCATTGATTCCATCGGCGACTCCAGGCGCGAGCGGAAAAATGCAGCGGCATATCTTGAACTGCACATCGAGCAGGGGCCAGTGTTGGAGAAGCTGGATCTTCCGCTGGGCGCCGTGCTCGGCACCAAGGGCGTCGAGCGCCATATGATCACCTTTCACGGTCAGGAGGCGCACTCCGGCTCTACGCCCATGACGGCGCGGCGCGATGCCCTGGCCGCCGCCGCAAAGCTTGCTCTGGAAATTCGCCCCATCGCCAAGCGCCATCCCGATGCGGTATGCACCATTGGCAGCGTCAAGACCTTTCCCGGCATCGTCACTGCCGTCGTTGGCCGCTGCGAGGCCACTCTCGACCAGCGCGATCTGGATGCCGCCGTGCTGGCCGAGATGTATCGCGAGGCCCAGGAGAAGAGCGCTCAGTTCGCCAAGGAAGAAGGATGCACGGTGGAGTGGTCGCGCATCTGGAACATTGCGCCGGAGCCATTTCATCCGCAACTGGTTGCATTCTGTGAGGAGGCCATTCGCGAAACTGCCGGACGCTCGCATCGCCTGCCCTCTGGCCCGCTGCACGACGCGGCGGAAGTTTCCCGCGCCGGCATCCCAACCGCCATGCTCTTTGTGCAATCGCTGAAGGGAATCAGCCACAACAAGATTGAAGATACGCGCGAAGATCATTTGAAGCTGGCCTTCACCGCGTTTGACAAGCTGGCGTCGAAGACCATGGATTGGATTCTCGCCAAGTGAAAGTAAACTTTCTGCCTTTGTATTGGCGCGCAACTCAACGGCAATAAGTCTGGTTCATCCCTGGAATGGGCGATACAATACGATTTTTCCGGAGAACAAATTCATGAGTAATATTTCCGCCTCGAAGACACTTACGTCCGAAGAAATCACTAACATCACGCGGCAGACCAACTACGGCACATGGCGTTTCCAGAAAGGCTGGAAGCCGCTGCACATTGTCGACGCCGAAGGCTGCTGGTTCACAGATGGCGCGGGCAAGCGCTACCTCGACTTCAGCTCGCAGTTGATGTGCGTGAACCTGGGCCACAAGAACAAGCGCGTAATCGAGTCGATCGCCGAGCAGGCCCGCGAACTGGCTTATGCCGCTCCCGCTTACGCCACTGCGGCTCGCGCACGCCTCAGCCTCAAATTATTGGAAGTCCTGCCCGAAGGCCTCAACAAATTCTTTTTCGCCACCGGCGGAGCCGAGGCCAATGAAGCGGCCTTCAAAATTGCGCGCATGTACACGGGCAAGACCAAGATCATCTCCCGCTACCGCTCCTATCACGGTTCCACTTCCGCAGCCATAGCGGCTACGGGCGACCCGCGCCGCTGGGCCATGGAGCCAGGCGGCAAGGGTTCGGGCTTTGTCTTTGCCCCGGAGACAAACTGTTTCAACTGTCCCATCAAGCACACGTATCCCGGATGCAACATCGCCTGCGCCGACTACATCGAGCACATGATCCGCAACGAGAGCGACGTGGCGGCCATTATTCTGGAACCCGTCGTCGGCACCAACGGCATCCTCGTTCCGCCGCCCGAGTACTTCCCCCGCATCCGCGAGATCTGCGACCGTTACGGCGTGCTGCTTATCGGCGACGAGGTGATGAGCGGCTGGGGTCGCACAGGCAAGTGGTTCGCTGAGCAGCACTGGGGCGTCACGCCCGACATTCTTGTCACCGCCAAAGGCATCACTTCGGCCTACGTGCCGCTCGGCCTCTGCGCCACCACCACCAAAATCGCGGACTACTTCGAGGATCACTACTTCTCGCACGGACACACCTACGAGGCGCATCCCATGACGCTCGGTCCCGCGGTGGCCACCATCGAGGAGATGCAGCGGCTGAAGCTCGTTGAGCGTGCCGCATCACTCGAACCCTACGTGCGCGAGAAACTTGTGGCTCTGAAATCGCGCCACGCATCGGTGGGTGATGTGCGCGGCCTCGGACTCTTCTTTGCCGTTGATCTGGTAAAGAATCATGCCACCAAGCAGCCTTTCAACACAATGCGCGACAAGGTCGAAGGCAAGCCGCTTCTTGTTGATCAGATTTCGGCAAAGATGATGGCGCAGGGAGTTTCGATCCAGGCATGGCTTAGCCACTTCGTTATTGCGCCGCCATTGATTGTGACCAAAGAAGAACTGGACCTCGGCATCGCCGCGCTCGATGAACATCTCTCAATTGCAGACGCGCTGGTGGAAGGATAAGTCATTCGAGTTACTGCTCCTGGCTCCCATGGGGCCAAGTGCAAAGCAACTCCGACATTACAGCCTTCCTAACTTCCGGATAAGTTAGAGCATTTTCACCGATAATATCAGGAAGCTCCGTGCCCCATCCATTTCGCGTTCTTTGCGAAATGGGTGGGATAGCACAACTGTCCATCTCGACCGTAAACACCAGAATCAAATATGCGCTAGCGGGCGACGATGTGGGTACCGCCATTGCCGGTTACTGCACCCGCTACGCACTCCACGGAAGTGATAATGCACTCTTCCCCTTGGTGTTCAAGGAAGTCGATTGCCGCCTGGATTTTGGGCCCCATCGACCCTGGTGGGAATTGGCCTGCGGCTAAATACTGGCGCGCCTGGTCCATGGTGATCGTGTCGAGCCACTGCTGGCTGGGCCGGCCATAGTCGAGCGCTACGCGATCAACCGAAGTAACAATGATGAGCTTGTGAGCGCGCACCTGCGTCGCCAGCATACTTGAAGCGAGGTCCTTGTCGACAACGGCTTCCACACCCACCAAACGATCGTCTTCCCAGGCTACCGGAATGCCCCCGCCTCCGCAGGCGATCACGACGACGCCGGCGTCGAGCAGCGACGAGATCGCTTCGATCTCTAGAATTTGCAACGGGCGAGGCGAAGCCACGACGCGACGGTAGCTTCCTGGCGAGACTTCGCGCATGATCCAGTCAGGCAGGTTGCTGCGGATGCCAGCGAGTCCGTTTGCGTCATAGAAAGACCCGATCGGTTTGCTGGGATGCTGAAAGTCCGGGTCGTCGCGATCCACGAGCACCTGGGTGATCAGCGTAGCCACTTCGCGCTTGATTCCCTCGCGGCGGAACAACTCGTAAGCCAGCCGCTGGAT
>JBAVYF010000407.1:0-2400 GCA_049698655.1 Occallatibacter sp.
GGGATGCCATGGGCAGCGGGCAATTCCGCCCTTGAATCCGACAAGCTGGATGTTTGCTACGCGCGCAATCATCTGCTGCTGGCCGACGTGGCACGCATCAATTCAATGTATGCTATGAGCCGCAAGCAGCTTGAAATGGCACATCGGCTCGATCCCGAGGATCCGCAGATTCGCGGAGAATGGATTCGGACGCTGCCGTTGATGCAGAGAATTGCCGAGGCGGAGGTGTACCTCTCGGCTCCGAGGGGACTCGACGAGGAAGATACGCGCCGCTGGCGGTTGTTTCTGGAGAATCAGAAGAAGCTGGCGGCCGAGCCGCACAAGGCCTGCCACCTGGTCTCTCCGGCGACATCTACTGAGATTTCCTTTACCAGCATCATGCGGGATGCAGTGCACCGAGCCGCCTTTGGGTTGGACGTGAAGTTGAATGGCCGCAATGCGCGGTTACAGATCGATACTGGCGCCGACGGTCTGCTGGTGACGCGCTCTGTTGCCCAGCATGCGGGGCTCAAGCCCTTTTCAGAAACGGAGATGAGCGGCGTTGGCGATCAGGGTAACAAGCCCGGCTATAACGCCTATGCCGATACGATCCGCATCGGAAACCTCGAGTTTCAGGACTGCGCGGTGCGGGTGCTCGACAGCCGGAACGCTATGGAAGATGCCGATGGCCTGATCGGGATGGATGTGTTTTCGCAATTCCTGGTTACGCTGGACTACCCGATGCGCAAGCTGCTGCTTGGCCCGTTGCCGCCACGACCGGGAGAGGCAGCAGCAGCAGCGCCCTCGTTGAAGACAAACGGCGGCGAACGGGATGACACAGACGCAGCCGCGAAGGCGCCAGCGCAGAATGCCGCCGCTCCGGCAGCGGACGTTCACGGACCTTACGACCGCTATATCGCTCCAGAGATGAAGGACTATACGCCCGTCTATCGCATTGGGCACATGCTCGTTCAGCCCGCGGCGTTGAGCAGCGACAAGCTCAAGCTGTTTGTTCTGGACACAGGCGCAATGACCACAACCATCTCGCCGGCGGCTGCGCGAGAGGTGACCAAGATCCACACAGATGACCGCTTTCATGTGAAAGGCCTCAGCGGTGACGTGGAGAAGGTCTACCTCGCGGACGAAGTCACCTTCCACTTTGCCCATCTCTCCCAGAAGGTGAACGGAGTCGTCTCGTACGACATCTCCCATATCTCCAAGAGCGCAAATATAGAGATATCGGGATTTCTCGGGGCAAGCACGCTGAATCAGCTGACCATCCACATCGACTACCGCGACGGATTGGTGAAGTTCGACTACGACCCCAATCGAGGGTACAGGTTCTGACGCGGCGAAGGCGGGACGCGCGGCTATAAATGCATTCCCAAGAGTGCTCTGCAATGCGGCGGTATACTGGCTGGATGCGTTCCCAATCTGTGTTGTCCCGTCTGTTTCTGTCAGCCCTGGCCGCGGCCGGGCTGGTTTGCGTTCTTGCTCAACCGCCCGCTGCTTACGCCTGGGGCAATCACGGCCATCGCCTGGTGAACAAGCTGGCGGCCAGTTCTCTGCCGGCGGATGTGCCGGCCTTTTTGCGCTCCCCGGAGGCGATTGCCGAGATCGAGTACCTGGGTCCCGAGCCGGACCGCTGGCGCTCGCCCGCCGAGCCGGAACTGGTGGCCGCGCAGGCTCCCGAACACTTCATCGACATGGAGCTGGCCGACGCGCTGGGCCCCTTGCCGCATCGCCGCCTGGACTTCGAGGCCAAGGTTTTTGCCGCCGGCCAGAGGCCGGAGAAGATAGGCCTTCAACCATGGCAGACCGAGGAGGTTTGGGAGCGGCTGAAGTCCTCCATGCGCGAGTACCGCAAGCTCACCGCCGCTAAGCAGGATGCCAACCCAGACACGCGAGCCGTCGAGCAAGCGATTCTCTTCTACGCCGGCTGGCTCGGCCATTATGTGGCCGACGGCTCGCAGCCGCTGCACACCACTATCCAGTACAACGGCTGGGTGGGGCCGAATCCCAACGGCTACACCACCGAACATAAGATTCACTGGCAGTTCGAGGGGCCGTTTGTGGACGCCAATATGCACGAGGCCGAGGTGCAGGCGAAGATGACGCCGGTCAAGGCCGTCGATGGCGATATCTTCGACGCTTACGTAGCCTATCTGCGCAACACGAAGACGTACACGGAAAAGGTCTACCAACTGGAGAAGGCGGGCGGATTTGTGGGCGCGGGAACACCTGAGTCGCGGGAGTTTACCGCCGAGCGGCTGGCCGCAGGCGCCAGCATGTTGCGGGATATGATTTATACCGCCTGGCTGGAGAGCGCCAAGACGGTGAACGATCCTTACGCGCCCAAATAAATCCGCATTAGTCACCAGACTCGGCCGCGGCGACGGCTGGAACCCGGCGCAGCAGCGT
>JBAVYF010000408.1:0-1788 GCA_049698655.1 Occallatibacter sp.
AGCACGGCCGTCGTCTCTGATGATGGCCCCTCTTTTTGGGCGTGCCCCACCCGAGCGCTCGCGGATGTGGACGCGGCGCATGGGTTTCTTGTCGCTGGTCTCGCCGAAAAGGCGCTTGCCGGCCCCGAGCACGATCGGGTAGATCATCAGCCGCAGCTCGTCGACGAGGTCGTGCTCCATCAGGGTGCGCACGAGCTGGGCGCTGGCGTAGACGACGATGTCTCCGTCTGTCTCCCGCTTCAGCTTCGACACCTTGTTCACCACGTGGTCCTTCAAGACCGTCGAGTTGGTCCAATTGGGGCCTTCGAGGGTCGAGGACACAACGTACTTGGGCAGACTGTTCAACCTGTCTGCAAATTGGCCAGTGCGGAATGACCACCGGGTGGCGAAGAACTGGTAGCTGCGCCGACCTAATAGCAGGGCCTCGGGGCGCAGCGCTTCGTGGAGCGCAGAGGTTTGAAGGCAAGAGCTACGTATACTTCTGGGCCGACGCGATTCTCCTTATTCGTCGTAATCGTTGCTCGGAGCAGAAATTACGTTGTCAGACGCGATTACAAAAGTAAAGCAAACTGACAAAGAGAAACTGCTGCCCGAGAAACTCATAGAGTCGCCAGTATATGAAGCCTTACCGCTGGCAGAAATGTATTTGTAGCTTGCCAATATCGAAATGCCAGTATTTTCATGTGAATCTACGTAGAAGACTGGACCACCAGTTATCCCGAAACCAAGACCCATGAGACTATCTGAGGTGATGTAGTCATAGGCCCACACACCAATCAAAGATGCTTTCAAGCTTATTGAAAGTGTCGGCGGACTAACATCATAGAGGAACGGGATATCTAGAGACAAAGCGTAGGGAGTAATTGAACCGCCGGGGACTGAGCTGCTATTTGCTCCCCCCAAGGGAATGGCAAGCGTTGCACCAATTCCCAGCCAGTAGGTGTGCACCGGGTTCAATACCCAATAAACATTACCTCCGAAAATGAGATCGAACGATGACCCACCCATAGCAACATCAGTAACGTAATTGGGCGGAAAGCTATCGTCGTCGCCAGTGTAAGAGCCGGAGTAAAGGCTTCCTCCAAGTCCTACAACCATATCTCCGAAGACGTGTGTCCCACCTGTGGCGGCTGCAGGCGCCGGAGGTTGGGGCGGACTGTGAGTATCAGCGGCGAACAGCCCCACTGGGACGAGCAGCCCAATAAGAATGACCTCGATAAAGAGCTTTTTCATGTTTTTCTCCTTTTTGGACTTTCCTCAAGCATTTTTCTGACCGACGCACCAAGAACAGGTCCGGCGACAGCCCAAACGCAAAAAGCGCCCTAAATGGAGGGCACCACTACGGACGCCCAGGGGCTCTTGTACCAGAAATCGTACCCTTCAGCAATGCAGTCGAATTGCGCGGCCGGGGGCTCTCTCGTTCCCGTCATTCTTGCCGTTCCCTGACTTTCCCTCACGAGCGAGCGGACGCCCTGGCGTGTCGTCCGAGTCTTGTCTCCGTCGACCGCGCATATTTCAGGAAGAGCGCGCCCTTCCCTTCAAGCTGCTCAAAAAGCACCTCACGCATGAGGTCGTACGCCTGAATGATCTTGGGGCTGGAAATCCGGTAATAGATGAGGTTGCCCTCTCTTCGGGCAGCTACCACTCCTTTCTGGCGCATCACCGCCAGGTGCTGGGAGAGGTTGGCCTTGCCGATACGGCCCATCTTCGCGAGGATCCGGCTGACAGGCATTTCCCCCTCCCGCAGGGCATTGAGAATTTTCAGCCGCTTCGGGTTGAAAAGCGTAC
>JBAVYF010000409.1:0-2426 GCA_049698655.1 Occallatibacter sp.
TCCCGGTCCAGGAGGCGGACGGCGCAGACGCCAGGCATCTGTTCGAGGGTCGCACAGTCGCGTATCCGCGTGGCCGCCAGCTCTAATGCAGAGCATCTTCACTGCACCGCGAGCAATTAGCGACAGAACGAGCATCCAAGCGCCTCGGAGAACCGAAGAGTGAAAAAACTGGCAAGCGCAACCGACCCCCTCTGGTACAAAGACGCGATCATCTACGAACTCCACGTCCGAGCCTTTGCCGACTCGAACGGTGACGGCATTGGAGACTTCCCCGGACTGCTTTCGCGGCTCGACTACCTCCAGAATCTCGGCGTCACCTGCGTCTGGCTCCTGCCTTTCTTTCCCTCGCCCTTACGCGACGACGGCTATGACATCGCCAACTACGTCGATGTCAACTCGTCCTACGGAACCCTGGGCGATTTCAAGTCGTTTCTGGACGCTGCTCACCAGCGCAACATGCAGGTCATGATCGAGATGGTCATCAATCACACCAGTGATCAACACCCATGGTTCAAGGCCGCGCGCCTTGCGCCGCCCGGCTCGCCGGCGCGCGAGATATACGTCTGGTCCAATACGGACCAGCTCTACAAGGACGCCCGCATCATCTTCACCGACACGGAAAAGTCCAACTGGACCTGGGACGAGACTGCCAAGGCCTACTACTGGCACCGCTTCTTTTCACACCAGCCCGACCTCAACTTCGATAACCCCGCGGTGATCGAAGAGGTTCTCAAGGCCATGCGCTTCTGGCTTGACATGGGCGTCGACGCGCTGCGCCTGGACGCCATTCCGTATCTCGTCGAACGCGACGGCACCTCCTGCGAAAACCTGCCCGAGACCCATGCCGTCATCCGGACCATCCGCGCCGCCATCGACGCCGACTACGCCAACCGCCTCGTCCTGGCCGAAGCCAATCAGTGGCCAGCCGACGTTCGTCCCTACTTCGGCGATGGCGACGAGTGCCACATGGTCTTCCACTTTCCCCTGATGCCACGCATCTATATGGCCCTTCGCCAGGAAGATCGCCTGCCGATAACCGACATTATGGCCCAGACGCCAGCCATCCCCGACAACTGCCAATGGGGCCTGTTCCTCCGCAATCACGATGAACTCACGCTTGAAATGGTCACCGCCGACGAGCGCGACTACATGTACATCGCCTACTCGAACAACCCCCGCATGCGCGTTAACGCCGGCATCCGTCGCCGGCTCGCGCCCTTGCTCGACAACAACCGCCGTCGCATCGAGTTATTGAAATCGCTCCTGTTCAGCTTTCCGGGTACACCCATCCTGTACTACGGCGACGAAATCGGCATGGGCGACAACATCTACCTCGGCGACCGCAATGGCGTTCGTACCCCCATGCAGTGGAACTCGGACCGCAACGCCGGTTTCTCAAAGTGCGACCCCGCCCGGCTCTACCTTCCCATTGTCATGGATCCCATCTACGGCTACCAGGCCATCAATGTAGAGGCTCAACTCAGTGATCAGTCCAGCCTCCTGCACTGGACCAGCAACATGATCGCCTTGCGCAAGCTGTTCCAGGTCTTCGGCCGTGGAACCCTCAGTTTTTTGAACCCGTCGAACCGCAAGATCCTCGCCTACCTGCGCGACCTCAAGCGCGGCGACGGCTCACACGAGACAGTTCTCTGCGTGGCCAACCTCAGCCGTTTTGCCCAGCCCGTTTCCCTCGACCTCGCCGGCCACAGCGGCGCCGAGCCTGTCGAGATGCTGGGGTATGTGCCATTCCCCACTATCACCGAAGCCCCTTACGTCCTCACCCTCGCTCCGTACTCTTTCCTCTGGCTCGAACTCCAGCCCCCGAGTGTGAAGCCGGCATGATCCTCATCCCGCTTGCCGGCATTCTGACCTTGTAGAAGCGTTCGGCCGCAGAGAAGCTGGTCAGTTGGAGACTGCAGAAAGCCTCCAGCCGGTTTAACATGAATCTCCTGGATAACCATGGCGACAGCATATCCAATTCCGGACATCGCCACCCCTTCCGCACGCCCTGGCGCCGGACTCCTCGTCCTGCTCGCCGCCATGAAGCCGGAACAACTCGAAAGTGTCCTCGCCAAACTGACCGCTTCTTTCCCGGCGGGAGGCCTGCTCATCGCTTCCTCGGACGCACTCCCGGCAGACTCCTATCCGTCTCTGCGGATCGTGGCCGCTCCTGCGACTAACGCCTCTTGGACCCACACCGCCGCGGACTTCGTCAACGCTTACCAGCTTGCCGAAAAGAACGGGGCGCGTGCCATCCTCATGCTGAGCCCGGAGTCCGGCTCGCTCGGTTCGTCCGCATTCCGCGACCTCGCCAACGCCGTTCTCACCACCCCCACCGACCTCGCAGTCCCCTGCTACGATCTGCCGCCGCTCGCCGGCCTGGTCAACTCCGCCATCCTCTATCCGCTTACCCGCGCACTCTTCGC
>JBAVYF010000410.1:0-3158 GCA_049698655.1 Occallatibacter sp.
CGCCAGCGACTGCCCGCGCTGGGCAGCCAGCTCGTTGAGCGCGCGAATCTGCGCCAGACGGCCCTCGGTGATGTCGTTCTTCTTCAGAAACACGGCCTTGGAGGCGCGCGAGCCCTCCGGAATGCCCTGCAAATAGCGGTCCGTCAAGAGCCCCTGCGCCAGCGGAGTAAACGCAATCGCCCCCACGCCCTCCTTCCCCAAAACGTCCAGCAGCCCGCTCTCCGGCGTGCGCACAAACATAGAGTATTTGGGCTGATGAATCAGGCAGGGGGTGCCCAGATCGCGCAGAATCCTGACGGCTGCGGCGGTCTGCGCCGGATCATACCGGGAGATGCCGGCGTAAAGCGCCTTGCCTGAGCGCACGGCCTGATCCAGCGCGCACAGAGTCTCCTCCATTGGCGTCTCCGGGTCGGGGCGATGCGAATAGAAGATATCGACGTACTCCAGGCCCATGCGTTTGAGGCTCTGGTCCAGGCTGGCCAGCAGATACTTGCGCGATCCCCAGTTGCCGTAGGGGCCGGGCCACATCTCATGGCCGGCCTTGGTGCTGATGATCAACTCGTCGCGATGCGTGGCGAAGTCCAGCCGCAGGATCTCGCCGAAGTTGCTCTCCGCGCTGCCCGGCGGCGGACCGTAGTTGTTGGCCAGGTCAAAGTGGGTGATGCCCAGATCGAAGGCCCGGCGCACCATCGCGCGGCCGTTCTCAAAGCTGTCCATGCCGCCGAAGTTGTGCCACAGGCCCAGGGAGATGGCCGGCAGGCGCACGCCGCTCCGGCCCGAGCGGCGGTATTGCATGGTGTCATAGCGTAGTTCGCTGGCGAGGTACAAGGGCAATCTCCATATTAAAAAATGCTGTGTTGGACAGGGTTAGTCAATGTCCGAAGGACCTGACGAGCATACCGAACAACAAGAACAACCCAACAAAAGGAAAGATAAAGCCCGGAATGCTAATGGCGATCACAATCCCTCTTGCGCGACTAAAATCAGACTCGTTTGTCTGAATGCTCCCGAATTTTACCCACCAGCGAACCACCATAAACGGGACTGCAAAGAGAAGGAAAATCAAGCCCCAATAGCCAAGAAATCCTACAATAGGAGCAAAGCTGAGGGCAAAAGCAACCAGTACCGCTATAGCCATGACCTTCAAATAGCTGGCGTCGCTGCACGCCTGATTCACCCTGGCCATGGCATCCGCTGCCGCCTCAGCCGCGCCCGGGTCGATGGAAGCGGAGCAGAAGCGGCATTTCAGCGCCGAGGTGTCGATGGTCTCTTTGCAGACCGGGCACGGAAAAACCCTTGCCTGGCTGGTGATGCCCATACTTTCAAACATTCGGTCCCCCCGGAATTCGTCTTGCGGACCCCCGGCCAAGGCAAACTGCTTCCATTCTCCGATAAAGAATACAACCTTGCCCTTCGCCACCCCCGCAAAACGCCATTTTGCGCTGAATTGCCGTCTAACTGATTTATTTTCACGTAGCTATTGCATCCTGGCCGGAACCGCATTAAGATGCGTCAGACGATATCCATGCCTGATTTCGGCTCCAGTTCGCCTTCTTCCCTGCCCGCGCCCGCCATCCCGCGGCTGCGCCTGGGCGACATGGGTAAGCTGTGCGTGGCCATTCTGGCCTCCTCGCCGGCGGAGCTGATCGAACGGGCCGGGGCGGCGCTGGCTGACTCGAAGTTTCTTGAGTTTCGACTGGATATGCTGCCCAAGCCGGCCGCCGCGCTGCCCAGCGTGAAGGAGTTCCTTGTCGCCCACCGCGATGCAACGGTCATCGCCACCTGCCGGCGCAAGCAGTTTGGCGGCCACTTTGCGGGGCCGTTGAAAGAGGAGTTGGAGGTGCTTTTGAAGGCCTCCGAGGCCGGCTGCCAGATCGTCGATCTTGAGGTCGAGTCAGCCGAAAAGGTTGCGCACAGGCAATTGGACCAACTGCGCGCCAATTTGCGGGCAGCGGGCACGGCGCTCCTGGTGAGCTTTCACGACTATGAGCACACCAGGAACCTGGAGCAGGCGGCGCAGCGCATCGAGGCCTTCCGGCCGGATTTCGTCAAGGTGGTCACGACGGCCCGCTCGCTGACCGACAACCTGGCCGTCCTCAAGCTGATCGAGGACCGCTCACTTTCCTCCCATATCGTCGGCATCGCCATGGGCGAGGAGGGTCTGCTGAGCCGCGTGCTGGGCCCACGCGCCGGCGCGGCCTTCACCTTCGCCTCGTTTTCCAACGGCGAGCAAACCGCTCCCGGCCAGGTCACTGCCCGCACCCTGCGCGACCTCTACCGCATCGAGCAGCTTGACCAGGCAACGCGAATCTTCGGCGTGGCCGGCGACCCCATCGCCCACTCGCTTTCGCCGCTCATGCACAACGCCGCCTTCCGGCGCGAAAACGTGAACGCGGTGCTTGTGCCGTTGAAAGTGCACAAGGTGGCTGGCCTGCTCACCCTCGCGCGCGAGCTGCCGCTGGCCGGCGCCGCCGTGACCATGCCGCTGAAACAGGAACTCCTGCCCCACCTGGCCAACCCCCCCCGTGCGAATTTAGACCCGCTCACTCATCGCATCGGCGCCTGCAACACGCTGCGCACCGGCGCCGACGGCAAGCTCTACGGCTTCAACACCGACGTGGACGGCGTGGTCCGCCCACTGGAGAAGCGACTGAAGTTGCAGGGCGCTCGCATCGCGGTCCTCGGCGCGGGCGGCGCGGCCAGGGCCGCCGTCTTCGGCCTCGTTGCCCAGGGCGCGGAGGTCTTTGTCGTCAACCGCACCCACGAGAACGCCGTGAAACTCGCCAGGCAAGCCAAGGCCCACGCGATTCGTCACGAGCAATTCGCCAAAAGCCACTTCGACGTGCTCATCAACGCGACCCCCTGCGGCATGGCGGGCAGCAAACAGCCGCTGCCTATCGAAGAGAATGAGCTGAACGCCGGCCTGATCTTCGACATGGTCTACAACCCGTTCGAAACGCCGCTCCTCAAGCTGGCCAAAGAGCGCGGCATTCCGGTCGTGACCGGCCTGGAGATGTTCGTCCAGCAGGGCGCGCGCCAATTCGAAATCTGGACCGGCAAACCGGCCCCCGAGGCCGAGATGATGCGCGTGGTGGAGTTGGAGTTGCGCAGGCGGGGGTGAGGTTGTGCTGGGCTTTCCCAAGTCTCAACAGCAAGAC
>JBAVYF010000411.1:0-7366 GCA_049698655.1 Occallatibacter sp.
TTTGAGACCTCAACCACGTGCTACTTCCTTTCTGGAGCAAAAAACTCTTCTCGGTAAATTGCGAGCACAACAAAACTGCCGGATGGTTGTTACTTCAAGGATAGCCGCTGAGCTTGCCCAGCGCCCACCGCGCCGCACTCCGCAACCCCTCGTCCGCGGCCTCGGTCCACTTTTCCAGCCAAGGCGCGAACCGGCCCATTCCGCTGTTGCCCATTGCAATGGCCACATTGCGCCGCAACCCCCAAAATCCCGCCCTGCGCACTGGCGAGCCGTTGAACTCACGCTCGAACTCCGACTCGTCCATCGCCGCCAGCCAATCGAGCGCCGGGTTCACCAGCTCTGGGCGCGGCGCCAACTCAGGGTCCGCTGTTACCGGCGCTCTCCGATTCCACGGACAGACATCCTGGCAGATGTCACAGCCGAAGAGCTGCCGTCCCATGCCCTCCATCAGATCCGGCGCAATGGCTCCGCGGTGCTCGATGGTCAGGTAGGCGATGCAGCGCGACGCGTCCATCTGGTAGGGAGCAATAAAGGCTCCGGTCGGACAGGCCACCAGGCACCGCCGACAGCTTCCGCAGCGGTCTGGCTGCAGTGTCGCAGGCGCTTTTACCTTTTCCGCCTCAAGAGAGGTGATGAGAACTGCCAGAAATCCATACGATCCGAGCTGCGGATGAATCAGGCAGGTATTCTTGCCTGTCCAGCCGTGACCAGCCGCCTCAGCCAGCGCCCGCTCCACCACCGGCCCGGTATCCACAAAGGCCCGCGCCTCAAACTCCCTAAGCTCCTCATGCAGCCGCGCCTCCACGGCCTTCATACGCTTGAGCAACACCTTGTGGTAATCCGTTGGCCGCCGCGCGCCATGTGCATCCTCCTTGCTCGACCACGCGTAGCGCGCAATCCATCCTGCTCCCTCGGCGGCCGGCTCGGTCGAGCGCGGTTGCCGGCCGTTGTAATTGGCCAGGCAAACCACCACAGAGCGCGCCCACGGAAACGGAATTCGCGCCCTCGACCTTAGTAGCCGCGCCGCTTCGCCCTCCAGCACCGATTCCGTCCGCTCCAGGTATCGCATCGTTCCCGCGCGGCCCGCCCGCACCCACTCCTCAAAGCGCGCCGCATCCCGTTCCTGGTTGGCGTGCGGAAGTGCGACCAGCCCAGCTTCGGTGAATCCGGCCTCCAGCGCCAGCGTGCGCGCATGCTCTCTGGATAGGCAAGCGGGCAGGCCGGGCATCTGACCGGCTGTGAAGCTCGACAGCGGCTTGGAAAAAACACTGGACACGGAACCGGCGGCACTCCTGTTTGCGTATTGAACTCCAGCGTGTTCACTAGCGGACGGCGACGCGCGCAAATGAACACCCGAAAGCGCGGCACGGAATCCGGAAATGCTTCTATCCCCTGCGATTTCAGCATATTCCATTCCCAGCGGCTTTGGCCGTCCGCTTGCTTCTTCAAGAAAGCGTGTGCAAGCGCCGAAAACGGGCAAACCACGCCGCAATACGGTTTTTCACGGAGGTTTTCTTATGGCAACGACGATTTTGAACCCGATGAGCAGGACGACAGCCTCAGTTGGCCAACAGGCCGAACTGATCGAGTTGGTCCGGGGCCGCGAGAAGGAATTGCTGGCTTGGCTTTCCCCCCTGGTGCGCCGACAAAGCGTGACGCTTGATCTGCGCTCAGTCGAGCGCATCGACGCGGCCGGCGTCGCCGCTCTGGTTTCGCTCTACTCGAGCGCCCGCCAGGCCGGCCACCGTTTCACCGTAGCGCACCCCTCGCCGCGTGTGGCTGAAGTCCTGGCGCTGGTGGGGCTTGAGCGGATTCTCTTATTGCATCGTGCGGCTTGGAAAAGCCATTCCAGCCCGCGCTTTGAGCGCACGGCCGCATGAAAATGCCCGCCACAGCCACATGAACCACGCCCCGGCGCCGGTTTTCGTCTCAAATTGCGAGAAACGCAGCGCCAGAATGGTACGCGACTTCAAGGCCGCACGAATCGGATGTGACCTTCAACACAGGCAACTGTATACTTGAAAAGATATTCGTAGTAACGACGAATCAATCCCGCGCAGCGCAGCCAGATCACTGGATGACCCGCACGCGCTCAGCCTGAAAACTGCAAGGTACCAGTTGAATTGCTGAGCCTGTGTCCCGTCACTCCCTCAATGGGCGCCGTCAACGCGGTATCTTCGATACGGAGGTTTCATCCCATGACGCAGGGCGCTATGGAGCAGTCGTCTGCTGGAAAAGCAGGCACAACCTCAACCCAGCATGTGTATTTCTTCGGCGGAGGCAAGGCCGAAGGCAACGGAAAAATGAAGGACGATTTGGGCGGCAAGGGCGCCGGCCTGGCCGAGATGACCAACGCCGGATTGCCTGTTCCCCCGGGATTCACCATCCAGACCGAAGCCTGCCGTGAGTACATGCGCGGCGCGCTCTCGCCCGCGGTCAACACCGAGATGTACGCCGCCCTGGAGCGGCTGGAAAAGCTGCAAGGCCAAAAGCTGGGCACGGGCGATAATCCCCTGCTGGTTTCCGTTCGCTCCGGCGCCAAGTTCTCCATGCCCGGCATGATGGATACCATTCTCAACCTGGGCCTCAACGATCAGGCTGTTGAAGCGCTCGCCAGGCGCAGCAATAATCCCCGTTTTGCATACGACTCCTATCGCCGCCTCATCCAAATGTTCGGCGACGTAGTGCTCGATGTTCCAAAAAAGAAGTTCGAGCATGTATTCGACGGCGTGAAGAAGCGCGCGAAGGTCAAGTTCGATTACCAACTCCAGCCCGATGCGCTCAAAGAGATCATTGCCGAGTACAAGAAACTGGTGAAGAAGGAGACCGGCAAGGATTTCCCGCAGGCCCCGCTGGATCAACTCGTCTTGGCCCGCGACGCCGTCTTCCGCAGTTGGATGAACGAGCGCGCCAAGACCTATCGCCGCATCAACCGCATCGACGACTGGTTGGGCACAGCGGTCAACGTGCAGGCCATGGTCTTTGGCAACCTGGGCGATAACTCCGGCACCGGTGTAGGCTTTACGCGCAATCCGGCTACCGGCGAACACGCCTTCTTCGGCGAGTATCTGATGAACGCACAGGGCGAGGACGTGGTCTCCGGTGTCCGCACGCCGCTGTCGATCAGCGAATTAGAGCGCGCCATGCCCAAGGTCTACGACCAGCTGCGCACCATCACCGGGAAGATGGAAAAGCACTATCGCGACATGCAGGACTTTGAGTTCACCATCCAGGATGGCAAGCTCTACATGCTGCAAACCCGCAATGGCAAGCGCACCGGCCTGGCCGCCGTTCGCGTGGCCATCGACATGGTCAAGGAAGGCCTCATCACGCAGGAAGAAGCCATCCACCGTGTCGAGCCGAATCAGTTGTACGACTTCCTGGTTCCCCGCCTGGTGGAAAAGGGCGAGAAGATCGAAGTGCTGGCCACCGGCCTGCCTGCCTCTCCGGGCGCGGCTGTGGGACAGATTGTCTTCACCGCTGAGGAAGCCGTCAAGCAACATGCCAGCGGCAATTATCCGGTCATCATTCTCGTCCGCGGCGAAACCACGCCTGAGGACATCGCGGGCATGGAAGTGGCCGCCGGCATTCTCACTTCGCGCGGCGGCATGACCTCGCATGCCGCAGTCGTCACCCGCGGCATGGGCAAGTGTTGCGTGGCCGGCGCGGGCGATTGCACCGTCGACGAGACCAAGAAAGAGCTGCGAGTCAAGGGCCGCACCTACAAGCAGGGCGATTGGCTCTCGCTCGACGGCACCACCGGCCGCGTCATTGCCGGCAGGCTCAAGACCCTCGATGCCCAGCCCGACGATCCCGATCTGGTCACCTTCATGGCCTGGGTCGATCCGGTCCGCCGCCTGCGTATCCGCGCCAACGCCGACATCCCCCGCGACGCCAAGCAGGCTCGCCTCTTCGGCGCCGAAGGCATCGGCCTTTGCCGCACCGAGCACATGTTCTTTGCCGAAGACCGTATCGAGCACATGCGCACCATGATCCTGGCCGACAACGAAAAGGATCGCCGCGCCGCGCTCAAGAAGCTGTTGCCCATGCAGCGCGCTGACTTTGTGGGCCTCTTCAAGGCGATGGAGTCACTGCCCGTCACCATCCGCACCATCGATCCGCCGTTGCACGAGTTCCTGCCCAAGCGCGAGGATCTGATGGTGGAGATTCAGCATCTGGTAGACACCAAGCCCCGCTCGCCCAAACTCAAGGAACTGCGCACGCTGCTGGCGCGGGTCGAAGAGCTGCACGAGCAGAACCCCATGCTCGGACTGCGCGGCTGCCGCCTCGGCATCGCCTTCCCGGAGATCACCGAGATGCAGGTCCGCGCCATCATCGAGGCCGCCGTCGCGGTCAAGGTCAAGGGCGGCAATCCGCATCCCGAAATCATGATTCCGCTGGTCGGGTCTATCGAGGAGATGCGCAACCAGGCGGCAATCGTTCGCCGCGTGGCCGAGGAAGTATTCAAGGAGAAGGGCGCGAAGGTCGATTACATGGTGGGCACCATGATCGAGCTGCCGCGCGCGGCCTTGACTGCCGACCAGATCGCCGAAGAGGCCGAGTTCTTCAGCTTCGGAACCAACGACTTGACGCAGACCACCTTCGGCATCAGCCGCGACGACATCAACCAGTTCCTCCCGGCCTACATGAAGGCGGGTATCTTCAAGCAGGACCCCTTCGCCACCCTCGACCAGGCGGGCGTCGGACTGCTGGTAAAGATGGCCACCACCAAGGGCCGCGGCACACGCCCCAACCTCAAGGTGGGCATCTGCGGAGAGCATGGCGGCGATCCCGAGTCCGTCAAGTTCTGCCACAAGATCGGCCTCAACTATGTCTCCTGCTCGCCCTTCCGTCTGCTGACGGCCAGGCTGGCCGCCGCGCAAGCGGCGCTCGAGGAGAAGCAGACCGGTTCCGCGCACACCACCAGCTAGAAGGCCAGAACCTGCTCAAACAGCAAGGGCGCAGCCGAAAGGCTGCGCCCTTGGCGCGTCTGGGAGCGCCCACAAATACTGAATGAGACGACTGGCGCTCGAAAGGAAGGATCATTGCATATGTATTGCACATGGCGGAAGCGAAGGGATTCGAACCCCTGATACCCTTTCAGGTATGCCGGTTTTCAAGACCGGAGCCATCAACCACTCGGCCACGCTTCCGCTATATCCAAAATACCACCACGCTCTGAAAAGGCTCCCGGCTCATTACCGAGAGCTTTTGCAGAGCGTGCTTCATCTATAGGTTAGGCCTCAAGTTGGTTACTTTTGCTTGAGGGATTTGTTTTGTTGAGCTTCTTATATTAGCAAGAAGCGTTTTGAGTTGTTGACGGAGCCAGGGCAGCGCAAGGACGATCGTAGCCGCCCGTGGGCCTCGAACCGTGTTGTCTATAGGGCATTTTGTGGGTGCTAAGGAGTGGTGCGCCGTAGCGGTCCAGCGCAGAAATGGGAGAAACCTTCTGCATTAATTTGAAGGGGACAAACTGCCCACAAGCATGAGGTCGATATCAACCTCCTTGGCAACCTTGAGGATAAAGATGCTTGGATCCTTCAGTCCCCATTTCACGTAAGGAACGGTGAAGTGTGTTTTGGCAGTAAGGTTTGCTCCGTCGATGTGAATCTGCATGGGAACCGTCAGGTCATGCGAGGCGCCATGAAGGGTGAAAACGCCGCTAACCTGAATGGTGGAATCGCCGGTGGCCGCTATAGTTCCCTGATAGCTCCTGGGCACGAAGGAGATTTCTGCAAAGTGCGCCACATCCAGCACATCCGTGTTCATCTTCTTGTCCCGGCCCTGGTCGCCGCTGTTGCCGCTGCCGGCCGCGACGACGACAGAGCCTGAAATACTCTGCGCGCCGCGGTCAAAGTCGATCGCCCCGCTCTGCACATGGAAGGTTCCGTTCACATGGTGTGTATTTCCGCCCAGAGAGAAGGCGATCTGGCTTGTATCCGTGTTCATGGCAAAGGTCTGATGCTGGGCGAACGCAACCGGGGCAAGGGCCAGCGGGAGCGCGAGAAAGAGGGTTGTGGCGATAGTCTTCATTGTTTGTCTCCTGCATGGATGCTGTGATTTTATCGGTTCTGATCCAGTTGCCCGATGCTCTGCGACAACCACAAGCTGATGGAAGCAATCTCGTTGTCGGACAGGTATTCATGTCCGGGCATATCGGTTCCGTAAATTCCAAATTTGACAATCTGCGCAATGCGATCTCTTCGCTGCGCGTCATCGCCTGAAGGCGGAAGATGGAAGTAAGGTCCGACCGCAAGATCGGGGGGAAGCCGCTTGAAGTGAGTTTCCCAACGCGTCCGTCCGCCCGCGCTGTGGCAGGTGGCGCAATGACGCTGGAAGCTGCGCTCGCCATCGTGGGCATTGGCCGTTGCGATGGCCGAAGAGGGTAAATGCCAGTTTCCTTCCGCGATCAGGTGTTGTGGCGTGCCGCTTCCTTGCAGGCTTTCCAGATAGCTTACAAGATCGTCGCCGCGCTCATCGCGAAAGAGAAATGCATACGAAGGCATGATGGAAGTTCCGCTGACTTCTGGCGGGTCATAGAAGTGCAGCTTGAGCCATAGCGCTGATCGGCGGCCGCCAACCTCCGCAAGGTCCGGACCCTGGCGCCGGTTTCCGATGAGGGGCGGGCGCTCCTGTCGAAGCTCCTGAAGGGGCTCAGCTGGCCCCCACATCAAAACATCGGGCGAGTTTGGACGCACAAATTGAGTATGGCAGTTGATGCAGCCTTCGGAGATATAGACTTGCCGGCCCCGCTCAACCTGCGACAGCGGCGGAGAGACGCGCACGGCAAGGAGAACGCGATCGATATAGAAGGCCGCCAGCAGCATCGCAACGGTCAGGGCCAGTTCGCGCTTTCGTTGCAGGAAATACCTGAGCGGCCAGGGCAGAAGGGGCAACAGAATCACAGCTCCTGCCGCCAGCACAAACATTGGTGGGACATAGCCGAGGTTCTGGCCCATCCCGATTCCCATGGTGGAGCCGGACCAGCCCGCAATGGCATAGAGCCATCCGGCCTGGAGGCCGCGCTCTTTTGTAGAAGCGGCTGGGGCAAGCAGCGAGGGATAAGCGACCAGCGCCACCGAGTAAAGCGAGACACCAATGGGATAGAAGATGGAAGCCAATGCGACACGATGCGGGTCAAGCAAAAGCAGACAGGCGATGCCCAGCGCGATAAATGATGCGGAGAATACAAGTGAAAGCCTGCGGCGGCGCAGCAGCCATGCGCTGGCCAGCGCTGCCAGAAAATGCAGAAGTCCATTTGCCCAGAGATGGGTCGAGCCTTCCCAGGTGCCGGCCTTCAAGTGCGGCGTGTTCTGAATGATGAAGAAGGCGGCTGAATCCAGCCAGACAAGAGCGGCAAAGCAAG